>CANHIR010000092.1 GCA_947461015.1 Bacteroidota bacterium
AGACTTGTAAAAAATGTTGAATATTCATAGATACCGCCCGTTTTAAATAAAACTAAAAGCCCGAAACTGATTTACCGTTCTACAAAATCATCTGGTGCAGACATGCCTTTTTCAGGGGAAGCAGGCTGATAACGTGCTTCGTTGGTGTCCGCAAAAATTTATTGACTCAGCGACTCACTTAATTGAACGGACGCAAACCAGTGAAATCATTCACGCTGGCGGCATATTTGTATCTTTCGGCCAATGAAAGATTCGCTGCCGTGATAAGAAAGAAATCGTACGCGACTAAACGCTCGCTTGCCATAAGGTACTGAAAGTGCATCCGGAATTTATCTTTTCTTATCGTCCGGTACTTGGCAGGACCAAACATATCGGCAAACTTAGGCGACAACAACTTGGGGGCCCTGTACGGCCTTTGCCCCGTCATAGCCAATGGATCACACATGGCAAAGCAACAACCATCTGGCGGTGCAGAAAAATCAATCCAATCAATCAAGTCTATCTGCCCCAACATCGATAGCTCCGACCTGAACTTATGAGCCTGCGGCAAACAGGCAAGTAGAGGAATGCACTGACCCAGACTCATAAACGAAAGCTTGACTTGCAAAGCTCTGTTCACTGGCACTTTACCCATAAGTAAATTGGCAGCACGTGAAAGGATGCATACAGCCATGATCGTGCCAGTACTGTGCGCCACAATCAGAATTTCGTCATCTTGACTCTGGAGAATGCGCTCTACCAGACGGTGCGCCTGTGCATCTAGCCGCGCATCTAGCTCTGGCACCCTACCCTCAGCCTGGCGAGCGGTAAAAGCATAGCTGCGGGTGATCCAGTGCATGCTGAAGCGGGACTGCGAATAGCGCGCTGCCGCAAGAAGAAGTGCTAAGGTCAGCAAGCTGAAAACCCCGCCCGCCCAAACTGGCCAATGCAACGCAGTTACAACCCCTTTTCCCAGAATAACGGCGAACATGGGCGCACCGAATAGCATCAACATCAGGACTACAAATGGCGCAAACAAAGCCACAGCTGGTGGCCATGACAATTTAAACATCTTCCACCAACTACCATGACGAAGATTGAACAAAGTCGTCGTGAAAACATCCCACCAAATACTTAGGGTATGCATGGGCCAGTTGTTGCGCACAACATCATCCCAACGCATAAACTCATAGTGCGTACTAACCTGATAACTGCAGCCTTGACTGGACTCTATGGTCCAGAAGGAGTTACCCCCTGGAATTTGCTGGCGAGCTCCCACGTCAAACTGCCAACCGTTGATCTGACTTTGTTTAGTCGCCTCTTGCTTATACAAGTTGTAATATGGCTTAGCGCCTTTTGGGTCAAAACCACTTATATAAAAAACGCAACGTCGACGGATGTCAGTCACGGTATAGATTTAAAAAATCGTAGGGCGCTCAAGCCCCTTTTGGAGAACCACATCTACAACAGGCTGTTCTCGCTTATTGGCTCGTTGACAGTGGTCTTGCTCGAAGCGATCTGTGATCCAGATGATGCCTCTCGCCCATAACTTGTGGCGTTCACGCCATGCGTGAGAAGACACACTTTCCCAAGCATAACCATTGAACAAAGACGCATTGACAAAGTGGTCCAGCGCCCGGACACCCGCACGAGCGCGACTGCTTGGTCCTGAAAAACCTACCACCACCAAAATTAGATAGCCCAGTATCGCCATCGGCACTACCACCGACATCAAGATAAAACCCATTAACCGTTCTTTCACACCAAAGGTCTTCTGTAAAGTTTCAAACTAACGCCATTAGCCGAGCGAATTGTTAGGCGCCCAACCGGTTGCGGAACATGACCGGGCACAACTTCAAGCCTATAGCGTGCCACTAGACTGGATAAAATCACCATCGCCTCTTGCATTGCAAAGGCGGCACCAATGCAGACCCGAGGACCGGCGCCGAAAGGCAGATATGCTTGGCGCAGAGACTCACGCGTAGACTCTTCATCGTAGCGATCAGGATTGAAAGCATCAGGCTCATGCCACCATAGACGATGCCTTTGAATCAACCAAGGTGAAACCAAAATCGAAGCGCCCTTGGGCACTAACTTGTCCCGCATGGGGCACTTTTGAGCCGCCTCACGCACAATGAAACCTACGGGTGGAAACAACCGTAGGGCCTCCCTAAATACGTTCCAAGTCAGAGTCATGGGTTTTAAGTCTGGCTGCATCAAGCTGCGGCCTTGCAATTGCGCAGTTACTTCGGCATGGACGCGTTCTTGCACATCGGGCACTTTGGCCAGCAAATAGCAGGCCCAAGTCAAAGCACTAGCCGAGGTTTCATGCCCTGCCAAAAACAACATGGCCACTTGATCCACCAACTCATTAAAACTGAAGGGTTGACTTGTCTTTGGGTCACGCGCCGACATGAAGGCCGCCAAAATATCGGTTGAGCCCGATTCGCCTTCTCCCTTCCCATCACGCATGTGGGCCTCATAGCGTGGCCGAATACGGGCCTCAAGTAACCCCCTAATCTCGCTGGCTGCATTACGACTTCGCCAAACATCCCAGGGCCACACTAGCCAACGCATACCAAACATAGCTGGCAGCATCAGCTTGGGAGCCGAAGCCTGAAATCGCGAAAATGCCTTAAAGATGCGGTGAGCATCTTCGCCCTTTAGTGCTTGAGAAAAAATGGTCCTAAAAATGATATCGGCAGTAACAAACGTCATATCCACTTCGATGTTTTGCTGCGTTCCAGCAGGCAATCGATCCAAACGCTTCAACATGTCTTCGGTGGCTTGCTTCATAACCGGAAAGGCAACCTTCAAACGCGCCTGGGCAAACGCTGGTTCCATCATTTCACGCTGGCGCTGCCATGTAGAGCCATTGGTAGTGAATACGCTGTCACCAAGAAGTGGGCGCAAGGCATTGCCTAGCAAAGGGCTTTTGGGAAAATCGGTCGAGTTGTCTTGCAGCACTAGTTTGACCATTGCCGGGTCATTGACCATGTACAAATCCACACCTGGTAAATGAATCTCTCCCATTTGCATGTGGTAACTACGTTCATAAAGGCGATCTAGCCACGAGCGCCGCGCGTTGAAAAAGAACTTCCACATACTCGTACGTTTCTTGCGCGGCTCCGGATAAACAGGACAAAAATGGCTCATAGAACCGCCTTTTGAAAAACGCGCTGGCGCAAGTCAAGCGAGCCTGCAGTCAAAGAAAAATAGTCGTATCCGCCGGGCAACTGCGCGGCCATTAAATACTGCATATGCATGCGTCGCTTGTTTTTCTTTAAGACGGCATAAGTAGCCGGATCAAATAAAGTGTGAAACCTGGGTGAGGCCATGACGCGCGGATTAATGCTGGGGACACCTGCACATAAGGCTACAGGATCCACAAGGGCAAAACTGCCCCAGTCGGATGGCGAAGAAAAATCTACCCAAAACAGATCCCTATTTGCCCCGACGCAGGCCAATTCAATACGAAATGTATGTGCTGCAGGCATGAGTGCGAACAACGGAATACATTGCCCCAGCGTGAGCACAGACAACTTAGCCAAAGCTTGCGGCGCATCCAAGCAACACTTAACAGTTCGTGATGCAACAGATACCGCGCCCATACTTCCAACACTAAAACCTACCATTACAACCTCGTCCACCTCAGGGCAAAGCAATACCTGCCTGATCTGCGCCGCCAAGCCATCCCAACGAGCCGACAAATTGGGAACATGGCCACTCGAATGCTGATCTGCAAAACAGAAAATACGCAATAGCCAGGAAGTGTGCAAGCGTTGCTCTAGCCACCACCCTTCCCACAGCAGGCCAAACGTGACCAGCAAGCCCACGCCAGCTGAAACTGCCCCGCTCACCCCATTAACGGACAGCAGCAGATAAACCGCAAAAGCCAACGAAATGGTGACAAATAAAACACAAAACCAATAAAAAGCCGGGTAAAAAAGCGCCATCAGAGTCCTCTTGGCCACGCGCCATATTTTTTGAAGCACTCTCGGCTTCCTAAACACCTGAGCGTAAAACCTTAAAGCACTGATAAGCACCTGCCAGGATTTCCGGGGCCAGTGCGCGCGGACAATATCGTCCCAACGCACATATTCGTAGACCGTTTCCGTGTCAGCCCAACTTACTGACCACACCGCGTTGCCATTGCCCATAGTCTTGCGATCGCTAACTGTGTACAAAGTGCCCGTGACTTCGCCTTGTAAAGCGGCTTGCATGCGGTAAATCCGATGGTAATGAGCGGCCCCCTTGGGGTCAAAGCCACTCAAAAAAAATACATGTCGACGCTTAACGTATCCGTTCTTCCGATCATCCTGCTTCAGACCATGCCTATGGTCAGCGTCTTCAGCCTCGATTGGGCTAGGATTTAAAGCCATTGCTCCAGATAATTATTAATAAAGTCGCGGGAATCATATGGGCTGCCCTGCTTGGCACAGCGCATGCAAGCGTTCGCCACATCACTGCTTTGAAGCAAGCTCTGCAAACGCAATTGCATCAGCCCTGGTGCAAGGGATTGCAGCACTTGGGCTACGCCTAGCCGCTGCAAGCGAAAAGCGTTATCAAACTGGTCATAAGCGCGAGGCACAACCAACTGAGCCACACCCGCATGCAGGGCCTGCGCACTCGAGCCAATTCCGCCATGGTGCACCAAAGCGCGCGCGCGCGGAAGCAGATCGACAAAGGACACATAAAGCCCTGCCCAAACGGACGACGCCCTCTCAGACACCTTGGTCTCCAAAGCATTGCTCAACTTACCCAACAAAACAGCACGAAGCCCCAGTGCGTCGCAAGCCTTCAAAGCCTCTGAAAAAAAAACATCGGTATCTTGGAGGGCCGTGCCCGGCATGAAAACCACGGGCGCATCCCCATTCTCTAGAAAAGTCTGTAAACCTGAGGGTAAAGGTTTAGCCAAATTTTCAAATCTCACAAAATCCGTCTGGATCACATGCCTCGGCCAGTCGGGCGCTGCCGGTGCAAACCACTTCGGAAACAAGGCCAACCCAGCCTGCGGGGAATGTATCCACTGACCAAACACAGAACTTGTCAACGGTGCCAAACCCTGAGCCTGACGCAAGCCCTCAAGAGCGGGCATTACCAAAGGCTGTAACTTCCATAGGTCGAGCGCATGCCAAATAAGACGCAACATCCAGAGCGGCATCCAAGGCGGCAACTGCCACTTCGCCAAAATTAAAGGAGGGCAAACAGTACGTAAAAAAATTGGAGCGGTATAGACACTCACTAACGGCAAGCCCAATTTTTCCTGGGCTACCCTTGCTCCCATAGCCAAAGGATTAGCCAGTACCAAACAAGGCCCCTTAGCAGACCAAGCAACCAAGCGCTCAAAAGTCGGCAATAAGGCCGGGAGTAGCAAATAGCGCCACATCACACCCAAACCATCTACCGGATGCCACAGCTTTGAATGTGCCACCGTCTGCTCATAATCCCTTTCGGTGCCAATAGCCTCAAACTCCAGACCTGCCTCCAGTACCATGCCTTCAAAAACAGGGTTGGTCAGCACTACTGCGCGGTGGCCCCGCTCCTTCAGCGCTGTTCCCAGCGCCAACATGGGGTGAACATCGCCCGTGCTTCCTAAAGTAACCAAACACACCGTACTCAAAAAAAGTCTTCTATCAAAGTTTTATGCACGGCGCAAAAATGGCCGAACCCAGCGACGCCACCAGACCAAATCTAAGGGGCTTTGCGAACGCCAAGCTAACAACTCCCCCAAAGCCTGCTCAGGTGAACATACCTTTCTTGTTGTTTGGCTCACATACACTGGATAAAGCAACAAAGTCGCGGCTACCAACTCATCCAGCACAAGTTGGCGGGTGCGACGCGGGTGCGGGTGCCTGTCCTGCGTCAGACCCCAGCCCGCATAAAAAGGCTGGCCGTAACACACCACTGTCTTGCCGCGTAGCAAAGCTTCAAAACCTATTAGCGAAGTCATCACATGCACTTCATCCACTGAAGCTAGCATCTGAGGCAACGACTCCTGTAAAACCACTTCATCACACCACTTCAGAGCCTGCGAGTCTTGCGTGCCCGCACGACGTAAGCCTGCCATAACATCAGGATGTGGTTTGTAAACCACCCAAGCATCTGGCCGTGCCTGACGAACAGCCTGCAACAGTGCCATGTTGGTGCGAATGTCTATCGTGCCAGTCGCGATCGACGCATCGGTCTCGACTTGGCCAGCAACTAACAGAACTGGCTTATGTGTTTGTGGCCTGCACCACGGCACAGCAGACAGGTTGTACTTACTCAGCCCAGCAGCTACCACCTTGTGTCTGAATTGTTCAGCGCGTGTCAACAAATCCTGATCGTAAAAACCATCTTGCAGCATCACTTCCAGAGCACTGGGCTCACGTGCATCAAAGTAAATGCCTATAGGGTCTATCACCCACGATATCGGCAGGGTCAAGTCGGCTCCCAAACCAATCGAGCGTAAAAAACCGTCCTCCAAGCGCACTACCCTTACTTCAGGTGCCAGCCCAGGCAAAAGTGCATTCGAACCCCACAGCAACAAAGTTGCCTCCCGTGGAACCTGCGCAGTCCGACGCACAAAACGAATGTCTTGACGCTGTGTGAATTGACGTAACAACGCCCTCTTGCGCCAGGAAAAACCATTGGCCATTAATGGCCCCTCGTGTAGGGCAGCTGTTGGTGAACCGCCTAGCATCAAGTAAGACGCTTCAGATTCAATGTTTTAAGCGCATTCAAGTAATGCACATTTAAATATGATCCAGCAACTTTTGAACTTGCGCAAAATGGTTCTGCCAAGTGGGTAGCACCAAGTTCTTTAATCGTTGCAATTGTTCTTGTCTGCGAGGGCTGCCAAATGCCGAATATGACTCAATTGCCTGCAACCAACCCAAACCGTCAAAAGGACTGAGATACTCTGGTACCTCACCCGCAACTTCTCGAAACACCTGTAGTGAACTTGCTAGGACAGGTGTGCCAATGTTTAAAGCCTCGACTAAAGGCATACCGAAGCCCTCACAAAACGAGGGAAACAACAAGGCTTGCGCGTGGCGCAAATAGCGGGATAGCTCGACGTCTGGGCAACTGGGCACTTCGTGCACATAGCCTCGGAGTACCTCGCACCGTTCCAATAGATCGATAACGTTTTCGCACTCCCAGCCCCGCTGACCAATCACCACTAGATGCGGAGTGTCTTGCCCCCACCTTGCCACCAACTCGCGCCAGAGGGTTAGCAGAAGCGAATGGTTCTTGCGCGACTCAATCGTGCCAAGCACTACAAAATAAGGCCGCTCCATAGGTCTCGTTAGCCCTTCGGGCTCGGGTAAAGGCGCAGAGGCCAACGGCGCCACCGCAGCTGGCGGCATTGACAAACACTGAGACCTTGCAAAGGCCGCCAGACTTCCCAGCGTAGCCTGCGAATTGGCCACCACCCCAGC
>CANHIR010000093.1 GCA_947461015.1 Bacteroidota bacterium
TTGGCTGGAAATGCACAACAATTAATTAAACAAGGACAGGATATATTCATTTTTATAGCACAAACAGGGTTTATATACAAGTTATCTGGCTCGGATTCTACAAATTATATATTTAAACGCATTGACAATACCGTAAATCTTAATTACAATATTGATTGCAAGAATTTTATTTACCAAAATGCCCTGTATAGTTATGGGGGTTATGGATTTTGGAAGACCAATGGTAATTTAAGAAAATTTAATACTGAGGACAGGGAGTGGGACATTATTCCTTTAAACCAGGAAGTGATGTCCACCAGCTATGTTTGGTTTTCTCCAGAAGAGGGAAGGCTTTATGTGCCGTTTCAAAGAATTGTAAACGCAGGGATAGCAGGTCCTGAAAACATTAAGGGCGTACCTAATTATACCAGTTACTATTTGGACATTAAAAATCAAAAATGGGTTAAACTTGGAAATCTTGAAACTGAAATTATTGATTTAGTAAAGAATGACTTTTCATCAATCGAGTTTTTATCTTATAAAAATGGGTTCCTGCACCGGGTATATGAGGACACTTATCTATTTGACATCATTCATAATAAGGTCTATAAATCAAAGAATGCAAATCTGAATCAGTTTTTAATTAGACGTGCCTCAATGGCAAATATGTTTATTTATGGGGATCAAATATATAACTTCAATGAACAAAGTCAAACTTTTTCCACTTATCCCTTGCTGCTCTCGGATTTTGAATTGTTAAGGTCAAATATTTGGGGCAATGAATCGCAGCTTTATTACATTTTAATAATTATAATTATCATAATCATTTTTATTCTTTTTTCAATTTGGTTATTCAATAAAATTGTAAAACGAAAATTGATGGGTGCTCAATTAAGGATTTTAAAAAATAAGGCAGTGAATCAGGCATTTAATCCCATTGAGGTGGCCTTGATTAACTTATTATTGACTGCTAATTTAAAAAATGAATATGTTGAGATTAATCAAATTAATCATGTGTTAGGCATAAAAGATAAAAATGTAGGATTACAGAAAAAGGTAAGGAGTGATGTGATGAAAGCCATTAATGAAAAGTATGCATTCATTACTACTAGTAATATACCGGTGATAGGAAGTTCGAGGAAAGAAGAAGATAAAAGATTTTTTGAATATTTTATTACATCTACCGAAGTGAATACAATTAAGAGAATTCTTGAAAATAATTAAACAAAATTTTCTTTTGTCATAGAACTGTCAAATTATGATTGACACCCTTCAATTAATTGCGCGCTAGATAAATTCTTTTTTTATTTCATGCCACCTTTGCGGCTGCATGAAAAAGCTACTTTTATTTATATTTTTTACTCCTTTCTTATTAGAAGCCCAAGTCCTAATAGTGAATGACACAATGCAAGTAAAGGGGCAGGGGGATAGTGTATTTGTTACGGCAAACAGGGCGGAGCGAAAATTAAGTAACGTAACGGTGCCAGTAAGTATTGTTAATGCAAAGCAAATTCAACAAACAGGATCTCTAAGGCTTACAGATATTTTAAGAGAACAACCAGGCTTAAACTTGACAAGCGGATTTGGAGCTGGCGTTCAGATGCAGGGTTTAAATCCTGACTACACTATTATTTTAATTAATGGGGAACCTTTGGTAGGAAGAACTGCGGGTGTTTTAGACCTAAACAGAGTGGCGCTTGGAAATATTAAAAAAATTGAAATTGTCAAAGGCCCTTCATCAAGCTTATATGGAAGTGAAGCGATGGCGGGGGTTATTAATATTATTACCGAAGCAACTTCGGTAATTCCATTAGCTGCTTCATTAAGATATGGCAGTTATCAAACAGTAGACGCAGGAATTCAAAATGCATTTTCAACGCAGTCTTTATCTTATCAGGGCTTTTATAATTACTACAGTACCAGTGGTTATAGTATTCGTCCAAATAGCAATAGTCGAGTAACTACTCCTATTGGAAGGTTTACTTTTAATCAGCAGTTAAAATACAATATTAGCGAACGTAGCAATATCTCTTTAGCCATTAGAATAACGGATGAAAAAATTACCAATGATATTTCGGTAAGTAATGGAGGGGCAACTATTAATTCAATAGGCAAAGAAAATAATAAAGATCAAAATGTAAACCTTGTTTTCAATCATCGATTTTCTAATTATTTAAAAACAAGTGTAAAGTCATATTTTACCGAGTATAATGCAAAACAGGACTTAGTTACTATTTCGGGCGCACCCTACTATGATTTATTAAATCATTCGTTTAAACGTATAGAAAATCAAACAGATTGGAATATTAACAAACAACTAAACTTGATTTTTGGTATCGGTTCAGTTTGGGAGGGTGTGAAAAGTAGTAGGTATGATAGTGAAAAAGTTAGAAAGTCAAATACCATTCAATATGGATTCACTCAAATAGAGTGGGCGCCTTCAAACAAATTCATTTTGATTGGTGGAATGAGGTTTGATAAAAATGAAGCTTTTGCTTCTGCGTTTAGTCCAAAATTTGCGGGTTTGTATAAAATAAATGCAAAGCATAAGCTTAAACTGAGCATTGGGGGAGGCTTTAAGGCGCCTGACTTTAGACAAATGTACTTGGACTTTACCAATGCAGCTGCCGGCGGTTATAGCGTGTTTGGATCGGCACAAGCGCAACAAGTAATTGGGAAGCTATCTACTTTGGGACAAATAGGAACCTTGTATGATAGTTATTATCAATTAAAAACCCTGAAGCCGGAAAACTCAACTGGTATAAATTTTTCATGGGAATTTGAACCCAATACAAAAACGTATATAAGTGCTCAACTTTTTAGAAATGATATTCATAATTTAATTCAGGTGCAACAAGTTGGTGCTTATTTTTCAGGGGCTCAAATATTTAGTTATTTAAACATAGGACGTGCATTTACACAAGGTATTGAATTAGAGGGGATGTATAAATTCAATACAAACTTGAATGTAAGTGCAGCGTATCAATATTTAGCAACAGGAGACAAGGATCAAATTGCACAAATAAAATCAGGGAAGGTTTATACAAGAGGCGCAAACGGGTATAGCCAATTGTTGTCACTAAGTGAATATGTTGGTTTACCCAATAACAATAAAAATAAAGCACAGTTAAAATTTAGTTATAACAAGGATAATGGCTTTTTTGCAAATTTTAGGATGCTTTATCGTAGCAATTGGGCAGTAAACAACACCAATGGTAATGAGGTTTTTGATAAAGGAGATGAATTTGCAAGCGGCTATATTTCATTGCATACTTCTTTTGGTAAAGGTTTTAAAAATGGTTTTTCATTGCAAGCAGGATGTGATAATATAACCAATTATATCGATCCTCAAAATTTACCTAATCTGCCAGGCAGAACATTTTTCGCAACGTTAAAATTTCAAATTATAAAAAAACAAAATAAAAGTTAAAAAGATGAAAAAAAATGCACAATCCATCACACTATTAGTATTACTTATTACTAGTATTATTGCATGTTCAAAATCTACCACCACCAACGTACTGCCCGTATCTGCAGTAACTGTGAAAGATATCCCAGCAGATACCGTTGTTGGACTTAGTGCACAAGGTATTCCTATCACTAACGGTAAGTATACTTTTTATAGTTTAGAAAAAAATGCCATTGTACCCAATACAGATAGTGCAACAACCAAGTGGGACATAGCATTTTTAGCAACACGAATTATTATCAATGGCGGTACAAGTGGTAAAGGATTGGGAGGAGCATTTGTGCAAACAGGTTTATTTGACAATTTAAAAACCATTCCTGCAGATTCTGTTTTCAAAACCGATAATGCACCTACTTCCTATGCAATTACTTCGGGTAGTGGAAAAGGTTGGTATACTTACGATGGTTTAAATAATTTAATTACACCTTTAGCAGGAAGGGTGTTGGTAATTAGAACTGCATCTGGTAAGTATGCAAAAATGGAAATCACTTCTTATTATAAAGGGGGAGTTACGTTACCTGCATCGGCAAGTGATGCAGATAAATTAAATAAGCAACGTTATTATACTTTTAGATTTGCTTATCAACCCAACGGGACCAAAACTTTTTAAAATTTACCTTTCCTCCATAAAAAAAAGGGACCCAACTAGGTCCCTTTTTTTTATGGCTAATTTCTTATCGTTCTAATTTAAAATCTTTATCTGTTGCTGGCCTTACAGGTGCATTGGCAACCTTGTAACCTGTTCGGTACATCCAGTCGGCCATCTTTTTTAATTTAGGATAATTGATATTTTGCGCATTGTCAAGTGGCGTATGATAGTCCTCATGTAATAAAGTAGTATACATTAAGGAAGGAATACCAAGTCTAGCATAAGGCACATGATCACTTCTAAAATACCAGCCCTCAACATGCGTTACTTTATCATAAGTTGTATCTAATTTAAACTTAGGCCCTTCGTTATTGGCATCCATTACCATTTTAATAAGGTCTAAAGAATTACGATGTGGAGGTTGTGATCCAAGGACTGCTGCACTATCAATATGGTTCCTTCCTATCATGTCTCCATTTAAAACGGCAACAATCTTATCAATAGGAACAGTTGGGTGTGATACGTAATACCTTGATCCAAGTAATCCTCTTTCTTCTGCGCCTTGAATGACAAACAAAATGGATCTTTTGGCTGGATATTTCATAAATGCCCTTGCGTTGGCAAGCATGGCCACATCCACACTGCCATTGTCATCCGCTCCATAATAAGTAGAATCATTATTGATTGCATTGCGTATACCATGCGCATCCTGATGTCCACTGTATAATACATACTCTTCTTTTAATGTAGGATCAGTTCCATTTATTTTTCCAATAATATTTACAGAAGGGTAAGCATATTTTTCAACAATTAAATTTGCATTTAAGGTTGTTTGATTGCCTTCAAAAAGTGATTTTGCATTTTTATGCAACCAAAGCACAGGAACGGTGGTATTTACTTTTGTATTAGGACCACTTTCTATATCATAACTTCCTCTTTTGAAATTTTCATTAGCATCTTCCCAAGCATTTTCTCCAACTTCATCGGCTATAATAATAACTGCTATTGCCCCTTTTCTAATTAAAGGCATGCCATATTTTGACAATACACTTCGGCTGTAACGCCATGTAGGCAATGATACATTCAAATTAATTCCATTTGCTGAGGCAACAAATGCCACCACCTTATTTTTAACATCTACATTATTTGTATCTATTTTAGAAGCATCACTTAAATATACAATGGGTTCATTGTTAAATTGTTTATTTGCCATTTGTGCAACAGTTACATCCTTCCACAAATTTAATTTCACACCATTTATATTTATAAAGGAGTTGTCAGAAATTTGATTACGCCACATGGTGAAAAATTGCAAATAAGTCCCGTCATCACCCATTGGCAACAATCCTATTTCTCTGTATTTTTCTGCAAGCCACATAGATGCTTTTAATTCATCTAAAGTGCCCGCTGACCTACCTTTAAAATGGGGGTCTGCAAATGCATACAGATCTTTTTTTAAATCTGACTCTTTAATTAGTTCAAGTCCTGGAGGATTGTTTTTTTGAGCGAATAAAGACATGCTCATTAAAATGAGTGTCACACTAAAAATGTATTTTTTCATATTAATTTTTTGATTTAAAGCTCCATGTAAAATTAAAGCTTGCAACGACTACACCTTCTTCATTTGTGCCGACGCTCTCGCAAACAATGGATTGACCTTCACCCGTTTCTATTGCCTTAGAAATAGCTTGTGCTACTGCGTTACCATCTTTACAGGTAAAAAATAATTTTCCAGTTCCTTTCTTAAAATAGGCAGCCTCCATTTTTATTACCAACATGCTTACTTTAACGGGTTTATTGTAAAGGTGTCCAAAAGCCAGGAGTCCAATACTCATTTCCGCGGCCATGGCTTCTGCTGCGAAATACACCGATTTAAAAGGGTTTTTGCTAAACCAACTGTGTTTTACCGTTATTGTGCAATAGTCTTCGTTTACTTCTTTTAATTTAAGCCCAACAAAAAAAGCGGCAGGCAGTTTGGTGGCCAAGAAAAAACCAAATCGAATAGGGGAGCTAATTTTTTGAACAAATTTGTCAAATGTGTTATTCATATACTTTATTGTAGCTAAAATTACAAATTACCATTCAAATATAAATATATAAATAGCAACTACTAAATGGGTGAACAGAATTTAATTTTTTGAGCGTTTTTTATAGAGATAAATCTTACATTTAGGAATTAAACAAAAGCAATATGACTAAAGGGCTTCAAACGTATGATTACATCGTATTTGTATTATATTTTTTATTAATTGCAAGTTATGGTTACTGGATTTACAATCGTAAAAAAAGTGCAACCGTAAACACCACCGATTTTTTCTTGGCCGAGGGACAATTAACCTGGTGGGCCATTGGAGCTTCCTTGATTGCTTCTAATATTTCTGCGGAACAATTTATTGGGATGAGTGGAAATGGATTTAAATTGGGATTAGCCATTTCTGCATACGAATGGTTGGCAGCCATTTCACTTGTGGTTGTAGGTGTGTTTTTCATGCCGGTGTATTTGAAAAATAAAATTTACACCATGCCACAGTTTTTAAAAACTAGGTACAATGAAACGGTAGCAATGATGATGGCTATCTTTTGGTTATTCCTTTATGTTATTGTGAACCTGACCTCTATTTTATTTTTAGGGGCACTTGCCATTACCAGCTTAACAGGCGGAAATGCAAATTTAATCATGATTGGCTTGGCTGTATTTGCTTTGTTTATAACCCTTGGAGGCATGAAAGTTATTGGTTATACGGATGTCATTCAAGTAATTGTCTTAACAGTTGGAGGCTTAATTACAACTTATATAGCACTCACGGTAGTAAGTAAAACCTTTGGATATGGTAATAATGCATTAGCAGGTTTAAACCATTTAGTGAAAGCTGCGCCAGATCATTTTAAAATGATTTTTAGTAAACCTGCTGCTGGAGCAAGTCAAACAACAATTGATAATTACTCTTCTTTACCAGGTATTGCTATGATGATGGCAGGTATGTGGGTAGCCAATTTAAATTATTGGGGTTGTAACCAATACATTACGCAAAGAGCATTGGGCTCGGATTTAAAAACAGCAAGGTCGGGTATCTTTTTTGCAGCCATCTTAAAATTATTTATGCCACTGTTGGTTGTGATACCAGGGATAGCGGCTTATGTATTATATGCTAAGGGACATTTATTACAAACCGAAATGTTTACAAATGGTGAATTAAAAACTGATAATGCTTATTCTTCTGTGATTGGATTTTTACCTATCGGCTTAAAAGGCTTGTCTATGGCGGCTTTGACGGCAGCGATTGTTGCTTCTTTGGCAGGCAAAGCAAATAGCATTTCTACCATATTTTCTTTAGATATTTATAAAAAATATTTAAATAAA
>CANHIR010000094.1 GCA_947461015.1 Bacteroidota bacterium
CTTTTTACCTATTTATGCATTTCAAGCTGCAGTCAATCAACGAACTATGAAAAAGCAGACAATGCCTTAAGCGGGGGACGTTATTTTTTAGAAAGTTACAATCAGGGAGATATTAAAATGGCTAAATTTTATATTCTAGATAATCCAGAAAATATCCAAATTTTTGATTCACTCAGTAAAGCCCATCGTGCATTGGATAAAGAAGGGAGACAACTTTTAAGACAGTCCTCTATACAAGTAAATGAAGTGCAGGAAATAAACAAGGCCGAAACACATATTAAATATCAACTTTCCAGTGATGCACAAAAAAGGATACTAAAAGTAATTCAAACACCAGATGGATGGAAAGTAGACCTGAAATTCACTTATAGACCATAATTATAGTTTAAAAAGATAAAAATTGTATATTTGCCAGTCTAAAAAACAAACCTTAAAAAATTCAAATAAAATGGAAGCACAAAAAAACACGATGAAATATTGGATTTACTGTTTTGCATGGTTGGCTATAATGGTAACCTTAATGTTTGTTTACAGAGAATTTTTCTGGTTAGCCCTTCCTGGCACGGCTACCTATTTCGCAAAAGCAATGGACATTTTTTAATCCATTTAAAATTATATACAAAGCCTTACGTCGGTAAAACGGTGTGAGGCTTTTTACTTTAAAACAAACATCCCACATGTCTAACAATTATTTTGACGAGATCATTGAAAAAAGAAGATCTAACCGAAAATTTGATGAAAATGTAGCAGTTCCAAATGAAGTAATTCAAAAAAGTTTAGAACGTGCTATCCTATCTCCAAATAGTAGCAATATGCAACTGTGGGAATTTTATTGGATACAAGATCCTGTGGAAAGAGAAAAATATACCGCACTTTGCTTGGGACAATCTGCCGCAAAAACTGCAAAGCAAATAGTTGTATTTGTAACCAGGGGGGATTTATGGAAAAGCAGAGCGCAATGGAATTACCAAAGAGTGAGAGAAGGTATTAAAGGTGAGCCCAATAAATTACAAAAAAGAGGATTGGATTATTATACTAAATTAATGCCACTAGCTTATCGATCAGATATTTTTGGATTTTGGGCTTTTGTAAGAAGATGCATTAGTTTTTTTGGTGGCCTAAGCAAACCTTTTTACCGAATGGGTGGTAAAGCAGATCAGCGAATAACCGTTCACAAATCCTGTGCATTGGCAGCCCAAACATTTATGTTGTCAATTGCAGCTGAAGGTTTTGAATCCTGTCCAATGGAAGGTTTTGATGCAAAGCGCGTAAAAAAAGCCTTACACCTTCCAAGCGGTGCTGAAATAAATATGATTATTGCAGTGGGTAAAGCAACGCAAGAAGGCATTTGGGGACCAAGACACAGAGTGCCTTACGAAGAAGTAGTATTTATAAAATAATTTTAGTTTATTGCCGGTGTTAAAATAATATTTCTAAATTCAATGGGACCATGATCCCCTTGCATCATGATAGGACCTGGTTCCCCTTCCTTACTATCCAAAGCACCCCCTGTTACACCAGGAATTTCTTGTTTGTAAATAACAGTTGTTCCATTGGCAACCACTGTAACCATGCGGCCAACTAATTCTACATCATAGCTTTGCCATTCGCCTGGTTCTTTAGCCATATTCAACCAAGGATCTATAAATCCATAAATACCCCCAAGGTACAAGCTCATTGGCTCCATCCCTTTGTTATCCTCAATTTGAATTTCATAACGGCCTCTTAAATACACACCACTATTACTTCCTTTTGGATATCTAAATTCAATATGTAATTTAAAGTCGTTGAATGTTTTTTCTGTTCTAATATTCGCACCCGATCTTGGGCTCTTTAACACCCCATCCTCAACCACCCATTGATTGGCTCTGTCAATGGCTTGCCAACCTGTTAAATCCTTGCCATTAAATAAAGTAATTGGCGCACCCCATTTTGGCTCAACACCTCTCCATAATTTTGGCGCTCGTTCTCCTGTAAAAACATAGGATTTTTCATTGGTATTTATAATGGTCCCCGATAATTTATCATTAGCTAATACTCCGTTAAAAATTAATTCATTGTCTGTTTTTTCCCATTGTGCTGGAATGTGAAAATATACTTTACCATCCTTAAATTCTACCTTAGAAATAGGTCTCGCACTTCCTCCCTCCCAAACAAACCTACCAATATAACCATTGATACCAGTGTGTCTTACTTCCAACCAAGAAGCCACTAAGCGGCCTTCATAATTCACCGTTAAATCCCAACGACCTTCAATAGGGTCCTTCTCTTCAACACTATTTGCCTTCAATAAACTTGTTGTTAAAACAAATAAGGCAATAAATAATACTTTAAAATAGTTTTTCATAAAGCAAGCAATCGTTTAATGAATTAACAATTTACAAAAAAAAGGCATTCAGGAAGTAAAAATAAGTGGGAAGAAAAAAGTGGAGAAGAAGAAGTGGATAAGAAAGTTATTTATTGACCTTAATCTTCAGTCACCTGAAATGCAATAACCTGCCTATGACGATATATTACTTTGTGTCCATTTTGTTCCGCAGGTATCCATTTAGGTCCTTTGCTAATAACCCTAACAGCTTCCTCCGCTGTTCCAAATCCCGGATTGTTTTCAGCTCTTACATCTGAAATACTACCGTCTCTAGCTACAACGAATGATACAATAACTTTATAAATTCCTGGAGGTGCTCCATTTTCTACCGGCAGGTCCCTGTTTAATGTTCTGGTCAAAAATTTAACCCATGCGTCAGTCCCTCCTGGAAATATAGATTGAATTTGTACTGAAGTATATATTTTATCAGTAGACTTTTCGTCATTGTCTGCATTATCTGCTTTGTCTGCTTTTTTATTAACTGCCTTTATTTTAACATCCTCTATTTTTTTAACCTTTGACACTATTGTTGGTGATGCCTGTGCTGGCATTAATTTAAATATTTGATTGTTAACCCCAGGAAAGTTAATGATCGCCAAAACTTCTTTTGGATTAGCGCCACTTATAATTTGCTTAATTTTAATGTTTTTTATTTGTTGGTTCAGTGTGATTGCTGCTTTTGAGTTAATCGTTAAAACTGCATAACCAGAATTACGGCTATTAACCATATCCAAAATCTTAAATTTCCAGGTTCCCATTTGGAAATTATATTCCTTAGGAGAAATGATAATTTTAAACCTGGGCTTTGCTGGATCTCCATTTACTATTTTGAAACTTTCAACAGCAGATGGAATCCAGGTGCTGCTTGCAATGGTTGGCTTTGTATTTTGACCAAATAAGGGAGCGCTTAAATATGAAATCGCAATCATAAAAACAAGCCTTCTAAAATTCATAAATAAGATATTTTAATAAATATACAAATTTTTTAATATTAAAAGACTGGATTTAATATAGATTTTCCAACATAAAAAAAGCCACCGAGTTGGTGGCTTTTTAAAATAATTAGTCAGTATTATTTACAATTTTTGAATTCCTCAGCAAGTAAAGAATCAAACTCCTTATCATCTTTATATTTTTCTTTTAATTTTTCAGAAAGCTCTTTTCCTTCTTTTTCATTTTTTTTGTACTCATCTGATGATACGTCTCCTTTGGCTCCTAATTTAATAGCCTTACAAGCTAAATCAGCAAGTTTCTTAGCATCACTTTTTTTGCCTCCACAAGAAGTTAAAGCAACTGAAGCAAGCAACATAACTGCGAAAAATTTAGTAATTTTTTTCATTTTTATTTTTTTTGGTTTTAAGATTTGAAGCATTGAAACAAAAAAATTGTTACGATGATTCATATGCGTATACAAGTATAAGTAAATGTATACATATTAAGAAACATTTAGGGGATTTTATTTGCAATTTGCAGCCTGTTTAATTACAATCTCAAATATTTCATGCTGGTCCTTTGGATCCTTGTATCTCCCTTCCATTTCCTTACTTAATGCATTGGATTCAGCTACCATTTTAATATATTCAGGTGACCCTGTTTTACCCTGGTCCACTAATTTTTGGACGCTACAATTCAAATCCCCTAGTTTCTTCGCATCACTTTTTTTATTGTTACAAGCTGAAAACAAGAAAATGGTGCTTATTAAAAAGATGTAGTATTTAGTTTTTTGCATATGAAAAATATTTTATTAAAAGTAATAAAAAAAGCCACCTATCAGGGTGGCCTTTATAATAACTATTGAAAATTAGTCTTTACATTTATCTTTTTCATCTTCAAACGCTCTGTCAAACTTTTTTGCTAATTCTTCTCTAGCAGTTTGTGTCATATCTTTCATTTTGGTTTTATACTTATCCATTATATCCTCCCTTTCTCTTTTTAATTTTTTGATCTCCTCTTTATTTTTAGTATACCCATCATCTTTCATTAATTCTTGAATTTTACATAAATTTTGTGCCGATTTTTTAGCATCACTTGTTACACTATCACATGATGTGAATGCAATTGACGCAAGCATCATAAATGCGAATAAGGTGGTGATTTTTTTCATCTTTTGGTATTTTAGTTTTTAATTTAGTAATACAATTATAGTATTTTTTTAATATTTTAACAAATATTTAGTTACCCATCAATTTAATGGTTCATTGCTAATAAATTAGAATAAGCATAAAACAGCTTTAGTCTTTACAGTTATCTTTTTCATCTTCATAAGCACGCTGGAACTTCTTCTTAAATTCCATTTTTTCATTATCTGACATATCTTTTACTTTTTTCTTATATTTATCTTCCATGTCCTCTGTTTCTCTTCTTAATTCCTTTATTTTATCTTTATTTCCATCATAATCTTTGGATAATTTATTTAACTCACAATCAATTCGAGCAAGTGTTTTAGCATCATCGGTAAAACTTTCCGTCTTTTCTTCCTTGTCCGAAGCCTTTTTATTGCTATCACATGATGCAAATGTGATTACAGCAAACATTAATAAGGCTAATAATTTGCTTATTTTTTTCATTATTACAATAGTTTAATTTTTAATACAAAATAAATTTAAGAAATTATATTATATGAAAATAAATTATTATAGAAAAAATGAAAAAATTTCCAAAACTTCTAAAATGCCATTATCCTGTTAAAACATAGAGTTAAAACAAGAAAAATTTGCAGTGATCATTAAAATACATATCTTTATTTCATAATATATTAAAAAAATATCTCATGAAAAAGAAGATAATTATTGGTGTTTCTGCCCTGGTTGTTGTAGCCTTGGGTGTACTGTATTTTTATAGAGCCTATTTGTTTGGAGACGACTTGTCTAAATATGTGCCTAAAAATGCAGCTTTTGTCGTAAAAATTGACATTATGGGTATGGGTAAAAAGTTAGATGTTAAAGGCATCACAGAATCTGATGATGTAAAAGATTTATTGAAAGAAATACCTGAAAAGCAACGTGAGTTGGTAGAAAAAGTGATAAAAGATCCAAAAACATCTGGTCTTAATATTGCAACCGCTCCTATTATCTTTGGCTATACTAATTCGGACAATGCTCCCATTACTGCAGTATTATTAGGTATATCAGATAAAGGGAAATTGAAAGATTTTATCACAAAAGTTTCAGATGACGAAATACGTATTAAAGATGCCGACTCAGAAGGTTTTTACAAAGTTGTAGAAGACAAAGGGGGTGCCATCTATTTTAACAGTAAAATTGCAGTAATTCTTGTAGATGTAACTCGTAAGGATGTGAACTTCAAAAAAGAGAGAGATAAAATTGCAAAAATGGAAAAAGCAAATTCAATCTTATCTAATGAAGAGTATGCTAGCGTAAATAAGCAAACCAATGACATTATGGTTTATTTGAATAAAAAAGAATTGCCAACTTATTATAAAAATGCAAATCCCTATGGAAGCGTAGAGGAAGCTGAAATGATAAAAAATGGATTGCAATTTTATCCTTATGCCTATACCATAAATTTTATAGAGGATGCAATTTCATTTAAAACATTCTCCAGCAATGACAAAGACGCTCCTGCAATTTTAAGAGAAGGTGGTTTGACAGACAATGAATTGAAAAATTTAGCGCCAAACGGTAGTCCACTTGCGTATTTTACCTTAAATATGGATTTTAAGAAAATTATAGATTTAGCCACTTCGATTGCAAAACAAATCCCTGGAAATCCATTCAACAGCGGTACCGATCCCATTGAAACAATGGCAGCTGAATTACAAGTGCCTAAAGCGGATTTACTTAATATTTTTCAAGGTAAAATGAGTGTTGCATTTGCTGGCGTGAAAATGGTTAGCAAAACAGATCCTTATACTTTGTACACTTCAAATGAACCTTTCCCATTAATTAATGCTTGGGTTAGTTTAGGCAATAAAGATGCAGCCATTAAAATTCTTGAGCAAGCAGTTACCAATGGTGCGCTTGTAAACAACGGCGGTATTTATTCTGAAAATGCAG
This sequence comes from Bacteroidota bacterium, assembly GCA_947461015.1. GTDB lineage: Bacteria > Bacteroidota > Bacteroidia > Chitinophagales > Chitinophagaceae > Sediminibacterium. Next base: position 6,385 of record CANHIR010000094.1, read on the forward strand.
TAAGTTATGAATCTTACAACACAGACCCTTATGCTGAAACGCCAGCAATGCCAGATGCAGCTCCTATGCCAAGTGCAAATACAAATGCTAAATATTTTATTGCAATTAAAGGAAATGATTTAATATTCTCTACAGACGCAGATGCAATAAATAGTAAAATGCAAGGTAGTGACTGGAGTTCCCTAAATACGGAACTTGGCAAAAGCAATGCGAGTGCTAAACCAGCTACATTCTTTGTAGATTTACGTTACAAGAGCATTGAAAACCTAGTTAGCAATTTAAGTCCTTCAAGCACTAATGATTTAGAGAAATACAAAAGTGTACTTTCTGAATTCAAAGAACTAAGTGGATATGGAGACAATAAAGGAAGCGAAATGATTTTAAAGTTTACCGAAGAAAAAAAGAATAGCTTACAAAGAATTGTAGACATAGCAAAGAAAGCGGCTAAAATGACTAGATAATAATTTAATAATAAATAATTGAGCATAAGATTAAAAGATATAAGGCCTCTTGCTTTTGAATTTATTCAAAAAAACAACTCTTTATGGGGTGCCGATAACACATTGGAAGCGCCAGGTATTTATAAAGTGATTGCTTCAAGTGGTTCAGGTAAGTCTACCCTTATATCTATTCTTTCAGGCATTCGATCAGACTACTCGGGGGAAATCCATTTAGACCATAAAATACTAAATGGATTTTCTCCAGCTGATTGGAGCGCCCTTAGAAGCAATAAAATTAGTTTAGTGTATCAGGACCTAAGATTATTCCCCAATTTAACTGTGAAGGAAAATATTCTTTTATCACAGGAA
>CANHIR010000095.1 GCA_947461015.1 Bacteroidota bacterium
GCTTCTGCTTCCATTACTTTTCCATCTGGGGTAATTAATGTAGAAGTCATTAAACCTAATGAACCAAAACCTTGGGCAACCGTATCAGATTGAACGTCACCATCATAGTTTTTACAAGCCCATACAAAATTTCCATTCCATTTTAAAGCACTCGCCACCATGTCATCAATTAAACGGTGTTCATAAGTGATACCTGCTTCGGCATACTTTGCTTTAAATTCATTTTGATATACTTCTTCAAAAATATCTTTGAAACGGCCATCATACTTTTTCAAAATGGTATTTTTTGTAGATAAATACAAAGGCCATTTTTTAGCCAACGCTTGATTGAAACAAGCTCTTGCAAATCCAAAAATACTTTCATCCGTATTGTACATTGCCATGGCAACGCCATCACCTTTGAAATTAAACACTTCAAATTCTTGTACTGTTCCATCCTCACCTTCAAACTTTACAGTCAACTTACCCTTCCCTTTAGTTACAAAGTCTGTTGCACGGTACTGATCACCAAATGCATGACGACCAATACAAATAGGTGCTGTCCAGTTAGGCACTAAACGAGGTACATTGCTACAAACTATGGGCTCACGAAATACAGTACCATCCAATATATTACGAATGGTTCCGTTTGGACTCTTCCACATTTGCTTTAACTTAAACTCTTGCACTCTTTGTTCGTCTGGTGTAATAGTAGCACATTTAATACCAACACCATATTGCTTAATTGCATTTGCAGCATCAATGGTTACTTGGTCATTGGTCTCATCACGATATTCCATACCCAAGTCATAATATTTAATATCAATTTCTAAATAAGGCAAAATCAATTTGTCCTTAATAAACTTCCAAATAATTCTGGTCATTTCATCACCATCCAATTCAACCACTGGATTGGCTACTTTAATTTTTTGTCCCATTGCTTATAAAATTTTGTCTGCAAATGTACAAAATGTAGGTAGAAATTAAAGCTTTATCCTTGGTAAAAAAAGGATTAAATTAGTCATTTACTATTAAAACCGGAATGGATACGTTGTGCCTCACTGCCTCAATGGTTTCGCCATAAAAATAGTCCTTCCAACCCTTATGTTTGTGCGCTCCCATTACTAACAATTGTGCGTCTTTTTCCTTTACAATTCTTACTATTTCTTTAACTCTATTTTGATATCCAATTGCCGAAATTGCGTTGTATCCTTTTTCCCTTAAAGCTTTGGTATAATTGTCTAGCCTTTCTTTATCTTTTCTGGATTCTTCATCATCACTTGCTTCCAATAAATAATTTGCGGTTACGCTTTCTACCACATGAATAAAAATAAATTCAGATTCGTTTGATTTTTCTCCTGGTATTTGTTGCATTGCATGGGCAATGGCTGTCTTTATTAATTTTTGGTCGCTAACGGAAAAATCCACTGCTATGGCAATACGTTTAACAGGTTCGGTGTAGGTCCAGTCTAATTGTATTTCTTCACCATGTAAATCGGTAATTTTTTTCTTTTGCGCGTTTAACAATGGATAAATGGTAATATAAAGTAGTAAGGCCATAAAGAGTAAAACAAGGATAACTATGCCTACTTTAAAAAATATATTATTAGATTGGTGAAAGAATGCAACAACAAAATCAAAAACTAAATTTCCATTTAAATACACTAAAATGGCAGCTACAATCCAAGCTAAGGTTTTTACTTTCCATCCAATGGCAAATTCACCCATGGTATTTTTATCACTTACAAAATGAATAAGTGGTATTACTGCATAGCCCAATTGCAAGCTAAGAATTACCTGACTAAAAATTAACAACGCATCAACATGGTCTTCCCCCATTAAGCCAATCACTAAAACTGCAGGTATAATTGCAACTAACCTAGTTATTAACCTTCTAATCCAAGGATTTAATCTCAATTTCAAATAGCCTTCCATCACAATTTGACCTGCTAAAGTGCCTGTAACTGTAGAGCTTTGACCTGCAGCAATTAATGCAATGGCAAATAAAACAGGCGCCAATTTAGAACCTAATAATGGTGCAAGTAAAGCATGCGCATCTTCAATTTTAGCAACTTCCTTGTGTCCAGTTGCATAAAAAGCGGTGGCTGCTAAAATTAAAATAGCGGCATTCACAAAAAATGCTGCATTTAATGCTACTACACTATCTATGAAATTGTAGAAAATAGACTTTTTAATCCCCGACACATTTCTGTCAATTTTCCGTGTTTGTACCAATGCAGAATGTAGATACAAATTATGTGGCATTACAGTAGCTCCAATAATACCCACTGCAATATATAAAGCTTCAGGAGATAATTTAGAAGGAACAAATCCTTTAATTGCATAGGATAGGTCAGGCTTGGCTATAAATAATTGAATAAAAAAGCTAAACCCAATGGTGGCAACTAATAAAATAATAAAGGCCTCCATCTTTCTAATGCCATAACGTTGTAAAAGTAAAAACAAAAACGTATCTAGTACTGTAATTACGGTGCCATACATCATGGGCATGCCAGTAAGTAATTTAATTCCAATAGCCATACCCAACACTTCTGCTAAATCGGTGGCAGCAATTGCCAGCTCTGCCAATACATAAAGAGAAACATTTACCATTGGAGGATAGGTTTCCCTATTCACTTGTGCTAAATCCAAACGTCTAACAATACCTAAGCGGGCACTTAAGCTTTGTAATAATACGGCCATTAAATTACTAAGTAATAAGATCCAGATTAATTGATAGCCAAAAGCAGCACCCCCCGCCAAATCTGTGGCCCAATTTCCAGGATCCATATATCCTACACTTACTAAATAAGCAGGGCCTATAAAGGCAAAGAATTTGCGCCAACCCGTTTTTTGACTGGTTGCAACAGACTCATGAAGATGATCTAGTGACTTTCCGGAATTCATTCTATGTAAATTTAGTTATAAACGTTTGTATAACTGAAATTGAAAGTCTATTTTTATAAAAACAATCAAATGCGAAATTTGTTGATGATTGGCTTTTCTTGTTTCTTGTTTGCTTGTGGACAAAAGCCAGCTAATTTAAATGGCGAGTCGCCAGTAGCTATTACAGACTTTTACAAAGCTTTTAATAGTGTAAACCTCCCTATTAATATCGCCGATAGTAATTTAAATGAAATTAAAGAAGGTAAGGAAATTGGACGTAAACTTTTAGGACAATATGTTAATACATCTACCCTTGAAACCATATTGCCAAACAATGATAAAAAAACAACCCTATTCCCCCTATTTAAAATAGACAAAGAGGGCGAGCATTATTTACTTTTAAAGATAATAAAACAGTATAAAATTGAAATAGGTATACTTGTATTTAACAAGGGAAATAAATTTTTAGCGTATAAATCAATTATTGAATTTAAAAAAGAAGGTAAGCACATTGTAAATAGTTCTAAATCGCTATTCATTAACAATGAACCCTCTTTTCTGATTTTTGAAAATAAAATTAATAAAGAACGAAAAGCATACATAGAAAAAACAGCATGGGCATTTACAGCAGGATCATTCCAAATAATATTTGTTGATAGTGAACAAAAAAAAGGGGGCAATACCATCATAAACCCATTAGATACCTTATCTACCAACAATGCATTTAGTGGCAATTACGAATTAAATGAAAAAAACTTTATTTCACTAAGAGACAATGGCACACCCAATAAATATCAATTTTTCTTACATACTGAAAATAATAAGGGGGCATGTATAGGTGAACTAAAGGGTTTATTAAATTTCAATAAAAACGCAGCCACTTATTCCGAGAAAGGAGATGCTTGCCACATTGAATTTGTAATTAAAGGCAATAATATTTCCATAAAAGAAAATGGAAACTGTGGCAATCACAGAGGATTGGATTGCAGTTTTGACGAAAGTTTTAACCGTAAAAAGAAGCTAAAAAAGAAAAAATAATCCACAAAAAGGCCCTAAAATATGGTTCTTATACACACTTAATGTGTAAAAAGTACATTTTAGGCAAATACCATTATATTGCAGTCAAATTAACAAACGTCCTATCCTATGAGTTTTAGAAATTACCAGGTGCCTTACAAAATAAACGAACAGTTTAAGAAGAAGGCAGCTTACTTTTCTATGGAATTTGCCATTCACCAACCCTTGAAAATATATAGTGGAGGTTTAGGCTTTTTAGCGGGTTCGCATTTAAGAAGTGCATATGAATTAAATCAAAACATGATTGGTGTAGGCATCCTTTGGAAGTATGGATACTATGACCAAGCTCGAAACCAGGATCAAACCTTACAGGTAACTTTCATGGAGAAAATATATAGTTTCTTGGAAGATACTGGTATCAAGTACCAAATCATGATACATGATCACCCAGTTTGGGTAAAAGCATTCTATTTAGCACCGAATACGTTTTGTAGTGCTCCCTTATTTTTATTAAGTACCGATTTACCCGAGAACGATTACGTATCTCAAACCATAACTCACCGATTATATGATGCCAATGTAGCTACCAAAGTGGCTCAATTTATATTATTAGGTGTGGGTGGCGCAAAATTGATTGATGAATTAAATTTTGAACCAGAAGTTTACCATTTAAATGAAGCACATGGATTTTCAAGTGCATTCTATTTATTAAATAAATACAAATCATTAGACGAGGTTAAGAAGCGCTTGGTGTTTACAACCCATACGCCCGAAGAAGCAGGTAATGAAAAGCATGATATTTATTTATGTCACAAAATGGGTTATTTCTGTGGCTTAACTATTGACGAAGTAAGAAAATTAACAGGCATTCAGGATGACCAATTCAACCACTCCTTAGCTGCTTTACGTTTTGCACGTAAAGCAAACGGTGTTTCGGAATTACATGGTCATGTGAGTCGTGAAATGTGGGGTAAATATGAAGGCATTTGTCCTATTGATCATATCACCAATGCACAAAACTGGCGTTATTGGGCCGATAAACAATTGTATAAGTTCTCTGAAGCGAATGATGATGCTGGTTTTGATGATCGCAAAATGTATTTAAAAAAACGTGCGTTTGAAATAGTGGCTGACCAAACCGGAAAAGTATTTGATCCAAATGTGTTAACCATAGTTTGGGCTAGACGTTTCGCTGGATACAAGCGTGCCGATTTCCTTTCATGGGATTTAGAAAGATTTGAAAAATTATTGGGCAATTTAAAACACCCAGTACAAATTATATTTGCTGGAAAGCCCTATCCTGTTGACTATCCTGCTATCTCTCAATTTAACAACTTAGTCCACTTAAGCAAGAACTATAAAAATGTGGCAGTACTAATTGGTTATGAATTAGGATTAAGCAAGCGCTTAAAACAAGCTTCGGATGTTTGGTTAAACAATCCACGCGTTCCAAGAGAAGCTTCAGGTACATCAGGTATGACTGCAGCGATGAATGGTGCAGTAAATTTCTCAACCGACGACGGATGGATACCAGAGTTTGTAAGCCATGGACATAATGGTTTTGTGGTGCCTAAAGCAGATTATGGAAACATGAGCACACAGGAACAAGACGATTACGATTTAGAAGAACTGTATAAGATATTAGAAAACGAAATTGTACCTATGTATTACGAAAAGCGGGATACATGGCGCTCTATTACTAAAAACGGAATGAACGATGTTCGCTTCCAATTTGATAGCAATAGAATGGCGGAAGAATACTATGAAAAAATGTACAAAACGAAGTAAGTAAAGTAACTCATAGTACTCCTTTATGGGGTGCTATGAAAAAATCTTAAGATTTAATTTACTAGCCCTTAAATTTTATCAAGCTAAAGTAACTCATAGCACTCCTTTATGGGGTGCTATGAAAAAATCTTAAGATTTAATTTACTAGCCCTTAAATTTTATTAAGGGCTAGTAAATTATCCAACAATTCCTCCCTAATTTTGTTACCTATATATGAACAAGATTATCGTTTCCATTACCGGCGCTAGTGGCGCTATTTACGCCAAATGTTTATTGGACTGTTTAGTGCAAATGAAGGACCAATATGAGGCCGTAGGTGTAGTAATGAGCGATAATGCCAAAATTGTATGGGAAACGGAGTTAGGCAATAAGGACTATGCCAACTACCCTTTTGACTTTTACGCTAAAAACGATTTTAACGCCCCCTTTGCCTCGGGTTCCGCTCAATATAACATTATGATTGCTGTGCCTTGCAGTATGGGCATGTTGGGCCGAATTGCCAGCGGAATAAGTGACGATTTAAGCACCCGCGCTGCAGATGTTATTTTAAAAGAGCGCCGTAAACTTATCTTGGTGGCACGTGAAACTCCCTATAATTTAATTCATATCAAAAACATGGAAACCGTGACCTTGGCGGGTGGTATTATTTGTCCCGCCACCCCAAGCTTTTATAGCAACCCACAAACCATTGAGGAGGTAGCTTATACCGTGGTGCACCGTATTTTAGACCTTGCAGGATTGAATGCCAAAGGATATCGCTGGGGCACAAACTAGTTTCAATATAAAATTGTGTAATTAAAAGGGCCTCAAACATTTTACTGTTCAAGGCCTTTTATTATTTCCGATTGTATGTAAGCTAAATTATTCTGCTTTAGGTTCTTTTGGCACTTTCGGTTCCTTAGGCTCTTTAACTACTTTATCCGCTTTTTCCTTTTTTTGCAAAGTAAAAGTTAAACCTGTTTTGTCTGCATTTAAGTCACCTAATAAAATATCTCCTTGTTTTACACTTGCATTTAATATTTCCTCTGCCAATGGATCTTCAATGTACTTTTGAATGGCTCTATGTAAAGGTCTTGCTCCAAATTGTACATCATATCCTTTGTCTGCAATAAATTCTTTTGCCGCTTCACTTAAAAGCAAGTTCAACCCTAAGTTCACTAATCGGCCTAACACATTTTTCATAATAATATCTATGATTAAATAGATATTCTCTTTGGTTAAGGAGTTAAACACCACCACATCGTCAATTCTATTTAAGAACTCTGGAGAGAATGTACGCTTTAGCGCTTTTTCAATAACGGAACGATTATTTTCTTCCGTTTGTTGAACACGGGTAGCTGTTGCAAAACCAACACCATCACCAAACTCTTTTAATTGACGTGCGCCAATATTAGAAGTCATAATAATCATGGTATTTTTGAAATCTACTTTTCTACCTAAACCATCCGTTAAAATACCATCGTCTAATACTTGTAATAAAATATTATAAATATCTGGATGCGCTTTTTCA
>CANHIR010000096.1 GCA_947461015.1 Bacteroidota bacterium
CTAACCACTTCCCCTTCAGGTTTACGATTCGCATTTTCCCATTTCGTTAATTGAACAATGACTCTGTCCTTGTCTTTCGCCCCTTTTAGTTTATTTAAAGGGACGTATATGTCTGGCATAGGATACATGGAACTAGGTATAAAAAAGGCGGTTTTTTCCATGACTTGCATTGTACCGGCAAAAGAAACTTGTTTTCTTTTTAAAACTTCCAACACTTTACCCTCTTTCTTACCTGTACCTTGCCTAATTTTTGTGATTTTTACGGAAACTTCATCTCCTTTTAAAGCGGTATTAAAATCGGTTGGGAATACTAAAATGTCATTTTCCATATTGGGCACCATCACAAAGCCCATCCCCGATTTAGCAATGTCTAATTTACCTTTATAAGTAGTCACTAAATTAGTTTGCTTAGTTGTATGATGTGTTTTTTTAGTCGTCTTTTTTGACGATTTATTATTAACTTTTTTTGTTGTGTTTTTTTTAATTCCCATTGTTGTTTGTATGAAATTGTGCTAGGTAGTCAATGACCAATTTATTAAATGCAATTTCAGCATCAAATAAAAAATGGGGTTTTATGGGCAAAACGTACAAAGGAATTTCATTCAATTCTTCGGTATATTTTACCAATCTCACTGCGTCTTTTTCTGTTGTTAAAATTATTTTACTTTTGGAAGGTATTTGTTCAAATTTTTCTTTTATCTCTTTTAAATCTTCTATTGAAAAAATATGATGATCGCTATAACTTATCTGATAATAAGTATTGGTTTGCTCGTGAAGGTAAGCTTTTAAGGGTAATGGATTGGCAATCCCACACACCAATAAAACTTCATCTCTTAGAGATAAAACCCATTCATCATTTGGATTGTAAATATGATATGGAGTATCATACGCAATAGTGGTAAAAAAAATACTTTGATGTTGAGCTGGATAAAGCTTTTCAATAATTTCATCTCTTTGTTCAATAGATAAATTGGATGGGCATTTAGTAACTACAATAATGCTTGCTCTATTTGCAGCTTTTCGTTGGTCCCTTAAATCACCTGTAGGGAAAAATATATCATCGCAATATAAATTATTGAAATCGGTTAATAAAATATTAAAACCAGCCTTTATTTCTCTATGTTGGAATGCATCATCTAATATAATTCCTTTTAAATTTGGTACATCTTGTATAAGCTGAGGGATGGCTTCAATTCTTCTTTCACAAACAGCTACGGACACATTTGGGAATTTTATATGAAATTGCATTGGCTCGTCCCCAATTTCTAATGCAGTTGTATTATTACTTGCCAATGCATATCCTTTCGTTTTTCTTTTGTACCCCCTACTTAATGTTGCAATTTTGTATTCATCTGAAAGGATAGATAATAGGTGTTCCACCATAGGTGATTTCCCAGTACCTCCTAAGGAAAGATTACCTACGCAAATAATGGGTATATTAAAACCCACAGATTTTAAATATTGTTTATTGTACATCCAGTTTCTTAAATATACGATTCCCCCATAAAGCACTGCAAATGGAAGCAATAAAACTCTAAATGACTTTAAAAAAATAGTATTAAAATTCATATATATTAGAAGGCGTAATACAATGTGTTAAAGGTACATCAAATTGATGGGTATCTTCAAATTTTGGAATTGGATCAAAATAGGAAATTCCAATACGAAGGCATTGATTGACCTTGTTTTCAAAGTATCTATCATAATAGCCTTTCCCGAATCCTATTCTATGACCTGTTGAATCAAACCCTAGTAATGGTACCAATATCGCATCCATTTCTGAAATAGAAATTTTATGTAAAGGAAGTGGTTCAATGATTCCCAGTTTGTTTTCTGTAAATTCTTCGGTTTCTTCAAAAAATTCCATAGCTGAACCAGCTTGCAATATCCTAGGATAAGCCATTTTTACATTAGGTAAAATATACTTTAAATAGGTTGCCAATAAAATACTGTTAGGTTCATTTTGTTTTTCTATTGGATAAAAATTTCCAATACAGTTCATATTGCTCCAATTAAACCGTTGAAATTGAATTAACAATAAATCATCCAGCTTATTACATGCTAATTGTGTTAAAGATTTGCGTTGATTAAGGAAAAACTGTCTCGCTTCCGATTTTTGCATGGTACAATTTACTCAAAAAAACTAAAAATAGTAGTCCCATAATTACGTTCAAAACTATATCCTGCAAAATTTTTATAATTGTTTCTAGGGGTATGTTCTAAAATAAAATATCCTGTTGGACTAATTAGTTGTTGTTCCACAATAATTTTAGGGAGATGGTCAATGGTATTTAAAGCATACGGAGGCCCAGCAAAAATAATATCATATTGATTTTTGCAGTTTGCTAAAAATTGAAATACATCCATTTGTAGCAGTTGCACATTTTCAATTTTCAGCAACTCAATGTTGTTTTTAATAAAACCTAACATTTGGCTGTCTTTTTCAACAATGGTTAAGTCTTCAGCACCTCTTGAAGCCAATTCGTAACTTATACAACCAGTGCCTCCAAATAGGTCCAAAGTTTTTGCTCCATCTATTTGAACCCTATTTTGTAGGATGTTAAACAAGCCTTCTTTAGCAATATCTGTTGTTGGCCTTGTATAAGGCATATTATGAGGTGGATGAATTCTCCTACCTCCATATTTTCCTGAAATAATGCGCATTAGAATATAAAATAAGTAGCGTAAAGATGATTGGGATAATTTTTATTCAACGTGGATTGGACACTACCCTGGTTATTGATTATTAATTCAAATGAATTGAAATAAGGAACCAATGAATTTATAAAGGTATCCTGGATTTTATTAACCCCCCAAATTTTTATATCAATTGTATTTGTATTCAATAAAATGTTTTCACATGCATTTAAAATAGTATAACAATTTTGGTCATCGCCTCCAACAGGATAGAAATTAATTAATTGCTCTTGACCATTATTTACTAACCTTAAACAGTAATTATTTTCAAAAACAAACAACAAAGCTGCTTTATCAAAATTATAAGCTAAGACGTATTCAATATAATGATGCCACTTACCCGTTGGAAAAGATCTGGATAATAAAGTACTTAATGCATCAGGTACAGTAAATACAATTATTTTATCTTCTCCAAATGGATTTAAATAAAGCTCTTCGTCGGCACTTGTCCCATGTATTAAATTAAGTTCTTGTTGATACATTAAAGTATCCTCATGATTTAATTTTTTTGTCAAAATAAAACGAGGACTATTCCATACAAAATAAATATTGTCAAATATATTTTGAATTAATTTTGAATTGTTTTGCAAGTAGGCAATTAATTGATGCCAACCAATATTGTCTGGACTGTTAACAAAATGTTCGAATGCTACAAATTCATTTGAAATCTTGTTTTTTACAGAAAATACAATACTTTCTGTATCCACAATTAAGTATAAGTCTTCAACTTTATTATTGGAAGTGCTTACTAAATCCGTGTATATCCCAATTTTCTTTTTAGCCATAGTTTAAATCTTACGCAATGATATAAAAAAAGGTGCAGTTCTTTGCTAAAACTAATTGTAGATTTGTAAAATATGAGCAATTCCCAAGCTACCCCTTCTTTACAAGTGACCATAAGCAGTAAGCAAATTCTAGCTATTTCACTCCCCATTGCAATGGCTATTTTGGTACCTCAGGTAAACTTTGTAATTAATAATATTTTTCTAGGTGCCTTAAGTTCACAAGCCTTGGCTATTGGAGGAATTACAGGGGTATTTTATCTCATTTTTGGTGTTATGGGACAAGGGCTTAACAATGGATTACAAGCATTAATTTCTAGAAGAGCAGGGGAAAATAGAGTGGATGAAATTGGAATTTTATTTTCACAAGGAGTCATTATATCTTTGTTCCTTTCCGTTTTTGGAATTGCCTTCACCTATTTTGTTGTTCCATCTATTTTTCATCAACTTTTACAAGATACAGACAGAGCCAATACCGTCATTGAATTTTTAAAAATTAGAATTTGGGGACTCCCCTTTTTGTTTATCTATCAAATGAGAAATGCTTTATTGGTAGGTACCAATCAAAGTAATTTTTTAATCATTGGAACTGCCACCGAAGCCATATTCAATATTTTTTTTGATTACAGCCTGATATTTGGTCATTTTGGATTTGCTAAAATGGGTATTAATGGTGCCGCATATGCTTCCATTATAGCAGAAGTGATGGGATTGTTTGTTATATATTTAGTTATCCACTTTAAAAAAATAGGTGCAAGATTTGAACTATTTAAGCATTTTAATTTTAAATGGGATTACATTAAACTTATTCTAATTCAATCTGCGCCCATTATGATGCAATATATGATTAGTATTATTAGCTGGGAATTCTTTTATATTTTAATTGAACATAGAGGAGAACAATCATTAGCCGTTTCCAATGCAATGCGCAATATTTTTGGATTTTTTGGAAGTTTTACCTGGGCATTTGCTGCAACATCCAACACCATGGTGAGTAATATAATTGGTCAAAACATGGAAGACAAAGTTGTGATTTTGATAAACAAAATTGTAAAATGGAGTTTAGGTTTTGCCTTAGCAGTATGTATATTGCTTAATGTTTTTGCACATCCTTTTCTTGCAATATATGGACAAGGAGAAGGTTTTATGCAAGAAGGTATACCTGTATTACGTGTAGTTTCAATAGCATTATTATTTATGTCGGTAGCAACTATATGGTTAAATGCAGTTACCGGCACAGGTCAATCCAAGATAAATTTAGGAATAGAATTTATTGCCATCATTATTTATTTAATTTATGCATATTTAACAATAGAATATTTTAAGTTCCCTATTACCATTGGATGGATTTGTGAAATCATTTATTGGATAACGCTGTTAATACCATCCTATTGGTATATCAAAACAAATAAATGGAAGGGTAAAAGGATATAAATTGAAAGTCAGCTTTATTGCTACCTTGTTTTTGTCAAGGTTACGGACATGTTCCCATTTAGCGAATTAATAAAAACTTGCGCTTTTGTAATTTCAATTGTTACTTTATATGCAATGGGGAATTCAATGAGAATTCGACTAGCAATATCTTCAACAATTGTTTCTAGCAAAGGAGTTGGTATTGCCATACGCTCCTTCAACAAATCATATACAAGTACATAGTCAATTGTTTCTTGGATAAACGTTATTTTATTTATCCCAGGGGTAAAATCTATTGATAAATTAACTATAAAAGTATTGCCAAGTTTTTTTTCCTCTTCATATAATCCATGATATCCATAAAATTGAACATTGTTTAATTGTATGGTCATGATATTATTGGACATTTTAATGACCTTTTGCTGTTAAATAGCGTTCTGCATCTAAGGCGGCCATGCAACCACTTCCGGCAGCTGTAACCGCTTGACGATAATTTTTATCTTGCACATCACCAGATGCAAACACTCCTTCAACATTTGTTTTAGTAGTGCCAGGTTCGGTTAAGATATAACCTGTTTCATCCATATTTAAGAAGTCTTTAAAAATATCACTATTGGGTTTATGACCAATGGCTACGAAAAATGCACTAACAGGAATTTCTTGTAATTCGTTTGTTTTATTGTTTTTAACACGAACCGCTTGAACAGTTTTTTCTCCTAAAATTTCATCCGTTTCCGTATTGAAATACACTTTAATGTTAGGTGTATTTAGCACTCTATCTTGCATTACTTTACTTGCGCGCATTTGTTCCTTACGCACAATCATATGAACTGTAGTACACATTTTAGACAAATAATGCGCTTCTTCTGCAGCGGTATCTCCTGCTCCTACAATGGCCACCTCCTTACCTTTAAAAAAGAATCCATCACAAACTGCACATGCACTTACTCCAAAACCATTTAATCTTTCCTCACTTGGAATACCCAACCACTTCGCACTTGCACCAGTACTAATAATCACTGCATCTGCTTCTATAATTTTTTCATCATCAATCCATACTTTTTTAACATCCCCACTAAAATCAACCTTAGTAGCTAAACCATATCTTATATCAGCGCCCATTCTAGCAGCTTGTTTTTCAAAATTTACCATCATATCCGGTCCTTGAATCCCGTCTGGAAAACCCGGATAGTTCTCTACTTCGGTGGTAATTGTTAATTGACCCCCTGGTTGTATTCCTTGATACAATAAAGGTTTCATATTTGCACGCGCAGCATAAATAGCCGCTGTATAACCCGCAGGGCCTGAACCTATAATTAAAATACTTACTTTTTCTGTTTCCATAATTTCCTTTTGTACTAGTCAAAATTATTTAAAAAAAAGCCCCTCAAATCAGTTAGATCGTTGGGGCTTTTTGTGATATTGTTATTAATTAGCCCAAATAAGCTTTTAACGCATTGCTATATCTTGCCTTTTGAAGACGTTTAATAGCACGTTCCTTAATTTGTCTAATTCTTTCCTTTGTTAAATCGTATTTAATACCAATTTGTTCAATGGTTACTCCATTTTCGCCATCTAAACCAAAGTAAGCATTTACAATTTCAGCTTCTCTTGGGCTTAAAGATTTTAATACTCGACGAATTTCTTCTCTCAAAGAATCTTTCATTACATCCTCGTCCGTATCTGCTCCACCTTCTAATAAATCACCCATCGCTACATCTTCTGCTTCATGCACAGGTGCATCTAATGATGTGTGACGTGTATTTGATTGGAAAATATTATTTATTTCGGTTTCAGACATTTCCAAGATACCCGCTAATTCTTCGGTTGAAGGTTCACGCTCATGTTCTTGTTCAAATGCCATATAAGCCTTATTGGCCTTATTATAAGTACCAATTTTATTTTGAGGTAAACGCACTAAACGACCTTGTTCTGCCAAAGCTTGTAAAATAGATTGACGAATCCACCAAACTGCATAAGAAATGAATTTGAAACCTTTAGTTTCATCAAAACGTTGCGCAGCTTTAATTAAACCTAAGTTTCCCTCGTTAATTAAATCACTCAAAGACAATCCTTGGTGTTGATATTGTTTTGCAACCGAAACCACGAAACGTAAATTGGCTTGCACCAATTCATCCAATGCTCGTTGGTCGCCCATTTTAATTTGTTGCGCTAAAGTAGTTTCCCTTTCAGGATTGATCATTGAAATCTTAGAAATCTCTTGTAAG
>CANHIR010000097.1 GCA_947461015.1 Bacteroidota bacterium
ATTGGTATTAATAAGGAAGTTGTAAATAAACATTTTACAGGTGCCACTTCCCGAATTGAAGGAATGGGCTTAGATGAAATTGCAAAAGAAATTTTAGCAAAACACAATATTGCATTTCCAAAAAAATCAAGCCAAATTGATCGTTTACCAGAGGGCGGCATTTATCAATGGAAACGAAGAGGAGAAGCGCATTTATTTAATCCGCAAACCATTCATGCTTTACAACATGCAACAAGCATGGGTGACTATGCAAGTTTTAAAAAATATTCAAAGCTAGTGAATGACCAAGATGATAAAGCTTGTACTTTAAGAAGCTTATTTGAATTTAAACCAACAAGACCTTCTATTGCTATTGAGGAAGTAGAACCTGCTGCAAATATTTACAAACGCTTTGCAACCGGTGCCATGTCCTTTGGATCTATTTCATGGGAAGCACACACTACCCTAGCCATTGCCATGAACCGCTTAGGTGGAAAGAGTAATACTGGTGAAGGTGGAGAAGATCCAATCCGTTATGTAAAAATGGAAAATGGCGATTCCATGCGCAGTGCCATTAAACAAGTGGCAAGTGCACGTTTTGGTGTGACAAGTGAATACTTAACAGAAGCAGACGAAATACAAATTAAAATGGCACAAGGCGCCAAGCCAGGGGAAGGTGGACAATTACCTGGTGATAAAGTAGATGATTGGATTGGTAGAACAAGACACTCCACTCCAGGCGTAGGACTTATTTCTCCGCCACCGCATCACGATATTTATTCTATCGAAGATTTATCACAATTAATTTTTGATTTAAAAAATGCAAACCGTGCTGCAAGAATTAATGTGAAATTAGTTTCTAAAGCAGGCGTAGGCACCATTGCAGCAGGGGTGACCAAAGCAAAAGCGGATGTAGTATTAATTGCAGGTTTTGATGGCGGTACAGGCGCTTCCCCATTAAGCTCCATTAAACATACTGGTTTACCTTGGGAATTAGGCTTAGCAGAAACACACCAGACCTTAGTAAAAAATAAATTAAGATCCCGTGTTGTGGTACAAGCCGATGGTCAAATGAAAACAGGAAGAGACATTGCTATTGCGGCTTTATTAGGCGCTGAAGAATGGGGTGTGGCAACAGCAGCATTAGTAGTGGAAGGTTGTATCATGATGCGTAAGTGTCATATGAATACCTGTCCTGTAGGCGTGGCTACACAGGATCCCGAATTACGTAAACGATTTAAAGGCGATCCAGACCATGTGGTAAAATTCTTTGAATTTATTACCGAAGAACTACGTGAGATTATGGCGGAATTAGGTTTTAGAACTGTGAATGAAATGATTGGTCAAGTAGATGCATTAAGAATGCGAGACAATATCAATCATTGGAAATATAAAAATTTAGATTTAAGTGCGGTATTATACAAGGAGCCAGCAGATGAAACGGTTGGATTGTATCAAACCGAAATACAGGATCAAGGTTTAGCTAATGTATTGGATTGGCAATTATTAGCAGCAGCGCAACCTGCTATACTGAAAAAAGAGAAAGTCATTGCTAACTTCTGTATAAAAAATACCGATCGTACCACAGGAACCATTGTATCCAATGAGATTACCAAAGTGCATAAAGGGGCAGGTTTGCCAGAAGACACTATTCATTTTAAATTTAGGGGTACCGCTGGACAAAGCTTCGGTGCATTTAATACTGCAGGTTTGACCTTGGAATTAGAAGGTGACGCCAATGATTATTTTGGTAAAGGCTTGAGTGGTGCGCAGTTAATTATATACCCCGACAAAAAAGCAAATTTTGTACCAGAAGAAAATATATTAATTGGGAACGTAGCATTTTATGGAGCAACTAGCGGAAGTGCATTTATTAGAGGGAAAGCCGGTGAACGTTTTGCAGTAAGGAACTCTGGCGCATCCATGGTAGTTGAAGGTATTGGAGACCATGGTTGTGAATACATGACTGGCGGTATAGCTATCATTCTTGGCGCTACTGGCAGAAACTTTGCAGCAGGTATGAGTGGAGGTATTGCCTATGTATACAATGTGCAAAATGATTTTGATAGTTTATGTAATAAAGAAATGGTGGATTTAGACCCGGTGAGTAACGAAGATGCTCCTGAATTACAAAAAATGATACAAGCACACTTTGACAAAACTGGAAGCAGTGTTGCAAAGTTTATTTTAAGTGACTTTGACAACCAACTAAAACATTTTATAAAAGTATTCCCTCGTGATTATAAAAAAGTTTTGCAAACACGCAAAACAGCAGTAAGCGCTGGAAAATAAATTTTTAAAATATTGATATGGGAAAGCCAACTGGATTTAAAGAATTTACAAGAGAGCTACCTAGCAAATTGCCGGTAGAAGATAGAAAGCAAAATTATAATGAATTTGTTTCGTTATTACCGGAACAAAAATTAAACGAGCAATCGGCACGTTGCATGAACTGTGGTGTTCCCTTTTGTCATAGTGGATGTCCTTTAGGTAACATCATTCCGGAATTTAACGATGCGGTATATCATAAAGAGTGGCAGGAAGCATATGAAATATTAATTTCCACAAATAACTTTCCAGAATTCACCGGACGTATCTGCCCTGCTCCATGTGAAAGTGCTTGTGTATTAGGCATTAATCAACCTGCTGTTACTATTGAAGAAATAGAAAAGCATATCATAGAAATCGCATTTGAAAAAGGCTTTGTAAAACCTCGAAAACCAAATATGCGTAGTGGATTTAAAGTAGCTGTTATTGGCTCAGGCCCCGCTGGTTTAGCAGCTGCTGCGCAATTAAATTATGCAGGCCATGAAGTAACCGTTTTTGAAAGAGATCCAAAACCAGGTGGCTTATTGCGTTTTGGAATTCCAGATTTTAAATTAGAAAAAAATGTGGTGGAGCGTCGCATTCGTGTATTAGAAGAAGAGGGTATTGTATTTAAGTGCAATGCGAATGTTGGCGTGAATGTTCGTGTGAATGATATTATGCGTGATTTTAATGCAGTAGTACTTGCAGGTGGATCAACCATACCGAGAGATTTACCAATCCCAGGACGCGATGTAAAGGGCGTGTACTTTGCGATGGAATTTTTAAAACAACAAAATAAACGTGTAAGTAATTTACCCATTGATGAAGCTGCACTTTTAGCAACTGGTAAAAATGTAGTTGTGATTGGTGGTGGCGATACAGGAAGTGATTGCGTAGGGACTTCTAACCGTCATGATGCAAAATCAATTACACAGTTTGAATTATTACCAAAACCACCAGAAACAAGAGCGCCATATATGCCTTGGCCTACTTATCCCATGTTATTAAAAACAACTACATCTCATGAAGAAGGTGTGAACAGAGTTTGGGAAGTAGCAACAAAAGCTTTTATTGGAGATGAAAACGGAAACTTAAAAGCATTACAAATTGTAGACTTAGAATGGACAAACGCGCCAGATGGCCGTCCCGCTAAGTTCACTGAAAAAGAAGGTAGCATTCGTGAAATACCTTGTGAGTTAGCATTACTTGCTATGGGATTCTTACATCCACAAGCAACTGGTATGTTAGATGAACTAGGCGTTGAATTAGATGAAAGAGGAAATGTAAAAGCAACCGAATCTGCCTATCAAACAAATGTCAATAAAGTATTCACTGCTGGAGATATGCGTCGTGGTCAATCCTTGGTAGTTTGGGCCATTAGTGAAGGCAGAGAATGCGCGCGGAAAGTTGATATATTCTTAACAGGTTCTACTTTATTAGCTTCCAAGGATGCCAGTTTACTTGCATCCACCATAAATAGTTAGTTCATATTATAATATATTTAATATATTATAAATCTCATATTTTTAGTTAAAAAGATGAAAATATGCGGCTTATTCATCTTTTTTTTCCACATTTTAGTATTTTTATATTTTTACACAAATACATATTTTAATATTAAAATACTGTAAATCAATATTTTATAATAATTTATTTATTTTATTATAATTTTTTATAATTTATTATTATTTTAATTAATTCATAAATTTTATTTAAATTTGTAGTATAAATGATATATTATTTTATAATGTTATATCACAATACACACAGCTAATGAAAAATCAAGTCGTACAAAAGTTTACCCCCTTTATTCTATTATTAGTTGTAGCCGTTGCCGCACTTTATGTTCCTCAGATGCCAAGTTATGCTAACGAAGCACACCCCTATAGTCCAGCAGATATTGCTTGGATTTTAATTGCCACCGCATTGGTGTTTATTATGACAATAGGTTTGGCATTCTTTTACGGAGGTATGGTGCATAGAAAGAATATTATTTCTACGATGATTAAAAGTATTGTATCTGCAGGGATTGTATCTGTTATTTGGATCACCTATGGTTATAGCCTGAGTTTTGGAGAAAGCATTAACGGTATTATTGGCAATCCAAATACACATTTATTCTTTAAAGGCGTTGCAAGTGGAGCGCCCATTTTACAAGGAGGAGCTGCAATGACCATACCTTTATTATTATTCGCTTTATTCCAATTAATGTTTGCCATTATTACGCCTGGTTTAGTGGTTGGTGCAGTAGCTGAAAGAATTAAATTTACTTCTTACATTTTATTCATTGTATTATTTATAACACTTGTTTATGCACCCTTAGCACATTGGTCTTGGCATCCAAATGGATACTTACTAAAAATGGGTGCATTGGACTTCGCAGGCGGCACAGTTGTGCATATTAGTGCTGGTTGTGCCGCATTGGCTGGCGCACTTGTATTAAAACAAAGACGTGCAAAATTAGAACAACAAGAAATTCCACCTGCTAATATTCCATATGTTTTAATAGGCACTGGATTACTTTGGTTTGGCTGGTTTGGATTTAACGCAGGTTCTGCATTGGGTGCAAATTCGTTGGCTGTAAATGCATTTGCAACTACCAACACAGCAGCTGCCGCAGCAGGTTTGGCTTGGATGTTCTTTGATGTAATGAGAGGCAAAAAACCTTCGGTTTTAGGATTTTGTATAGGGGCAGTAGTAGGACTTGTTGCCATTACTCCAGCAGCTGGTTATGTTGGTATCCCACAAAGTATATTTATTGGTGTGATTGGAGCAGTAATCTCTAATGTATTAAGTCACGCATTTAAATTATCAAGAGTAGATGATACATTAGATGTATTTCCTTGTCACGGCATTGGAGGAATGGTAGGTATGCTGTTAACGGGCGTATTTGCATCAAAAGGAGTGAATCCCGCAGGCAACGATGGTTTATTTTATGGAAATCCAGCTTTCTTTTTAACACAATTCAAAGCCATGTTAATTGTGGTTGCTTATAGCTTCAGTGTTTCTTTTATCATCTTTAAATTTATCGCATTGTTATTACCATTGCGTGTATCTGAAGAAGAGGAAGAATTGGGCTTAGATGCAACACAACACGACGAAAAGTACGGAAGAAATCCCCTAAAGGCTTAATATATTTTTAGGTTCAAGGTTTTTAAGCAAGCAATCGCACGGCCCGAATTTCTATTCGGGCCTTTTTTATTATATTAGTGGCCGCATGAAACACGTGAAAAGAGTCATACAATTAATATACTGCATTTATGCACTCATCTTATTTGCAGTACTCACCATAAGTGCTGCTATTGCTTTAATATTTCTATTGCCATTTGGGAAGGCGAAATTGAGTAAGCGTATTTACAAAGTTTGTAGATATTGGGCGAAAACATGGTATGCCTTTATAGGTATTAGGCATAAAGAAATATTTGAAGCACAACACAATTTTAAGAAGCCACATATTTTTGTTTCTAATCACAACTCCTATTTAGACATCCCTCCAATTGTTCAACTTAAACACCAACCTATACGTGCATTGGGAAAATTTGAATCTTCTAAAATACCCATTTTTGGCTGGGTATATAAAGCAGCAGTTATTATGGTGGACAGGAGTAGTACTGCAAAAAGAGCACAAAGTTTGCGAAACTTGAAAGCTGCATTACATAAGAAAACTTCCATTTTCATTTTTCCTGAAGGAACTTTTAGCATGACGGATCAACAACCATTAAAATCCTTTTATAATGGAGCATTTAAATTAGCCATTGAAATGCAAGTTCCCATCCAACCCATTTTAATGATAGATGCAGTGGACAGAATGCATTATAATAGTGTTTTCTCCTTAACCCCTGGTCCCAATAGAGTTGTTTATCTCAAAGCCATTGACATCAGTAACTATTCCATTCAGGATGTAGATTTACTGAAAAAAGAGGTATACGAAAGAATGGATGAAGGCTTAAGAAGATATCGAAATTATCCAGTTAAATAATGCTTGTTTAACACTAACTTATTAAAATAGTGTCAAAAGCATAGCGTATTTTTGTAAACATTATTATGTACGCTGAAATAATCATACCATTAGCCCTTCCCAAAAATTATACCTGGGAAATTCCAAGTACTTTATTAGATCAAGTTATGATAGGCATTCGCGTTGAAGTTATGTTAGGTGCCAATAAACGGTATGCAGGTATTGTTAAAAAAATATTTCCAGAGAAACCTGCAGCCTTCAACCCAAAGCCAATTCTTTCTGTTTTAGATGAGGCCCCTATAGTGTACGAAAATCAAATGGTATTATGGGAATGGATGGCCAAGTATTATATGTGCACCGAAGGAGAAGTAATGCAAGCAGCAGTGCCCAGTCATTTAAAAATAAGTAGCGAATCTATTTTTATATACAACGAGGATCAGGCAATTGATAGTCATGCATTGAGTGATACGGAATATATTATAAGCGAAGCTTTGCAAATAAAAAAAGAACTTAGCCTAATTGAAGTTCAAAAGTTATTGGATAAAAAATCTGTTTACCCAATAGTTAATAAGCTTATTCAAAAAGGAATTTGCTTTATTCAGGAAAACTTAAA
>CANHIR010000098.1 GCA_947461015.1 Bacteroidota bacterium
AATTACCAATGGAGTCCTGATGGAAAATATATTTCTTATTTAGCAGCGGGTAAAGCCGATCAAGAAGAAAGTCAATTATTTGTATTAGACCGTCGAGGCGGCGAGCCATTACAATTAACACATATTAAAGGTGAAATTGAAAATTACCAATGGTTCAAAGATGGAAGTAAAGTTTTATTTGAAATCAAAGATCCCAATTATGCCGACACTGCCAATACAAAAGTGAGAGTACCTTATGAGATTGATCGTTACCATTTTAAAGCCGATTACGAAGGATATTTAGATAATCGAAAAACACATCTTTATGCATTTGATCTTTCCACAAAAAAATTAGATACCTTAACTACAGGAAAAAATAACGAAAAAGAAGCAGTAGTAAGTAATGATGGAAAATGGGTTACTTACGCAAGCAATGTGAGTCCTAATTTTGACCAAAATTCTAACACAGACATTTTTGTTTTGTCCTTAGAAAAAGCTGCAAAGCCAATACAGTTAACCTTTTACAAAGGAGCAGATCATAAACCCGTATTTAGTCCAGATCATAGCAAAATTGCATTTTTAAGAAGTAGTTCAGAAGATGCTTATGATATGTATGACTTACAAAATTTAGGGGTTATAGATCTTGCAACAAAAGCAGATAAGATAATTACAAAACAATATGACTTATCTATTGATAATATTTTTTGGTCTGTAGATGGCAAAACTATTTATGGAACATCGGAAGACGATCGCAAACAAAATATTATTCAAGTGAATGCAAGTACGGGAATAGTAAGTCCATTTACTAATGAAATGGGTGTGTTCAATGGAATTCATATGAATGACAAAGGTAAGATGGTGGCACTTTTAAGTACACCCAATACACCAAATGAAATTTATTTAAATGAGGGTGCTGGCTTTAAGCAATTAACCCATGAACAAGATGCGTTTTTGAATAGCATTCAAAAAATAGTGGTAAAAGGGTTTACTGCAACAGCAAGTGACAATAATAAAGTAAATGGCATTTTATATTTACCAGATAGCGCTGCTAAAAATTTGCCTTTGATTTTATTTATTCATGGTGGACCGGTTGCACAGGATGAATATTCTTTTGATTTAACAAGACAAATTTATGCAGCTGCGGGTTATGCAGTGGCTGCGGTAAACTATAGAGGTAGTAGTGGACGTGGCGCATCTTATACAAAATGTATTTATGGAGATTGGGGCAATAAAGAAGTAAAAGATATAATTGGTGTAGCAGATTATCTTGTTAAAATTGGGGTTGCCGACGCAAACAAAATGGCGATTGCTGGTTGGAGTTACGGTGGGATTTTAACGAACTATACCATTGCTTCCGATAAGCGTTTTAAAGCAGCTGTTAGTGGTGCGGGTAGTTCTTTAATGTTGTCTTTTTATGGTACCGATCAATATATAAGCCAATATGAACCTGAATTAGGCAAGCCTTGGGAGAATATTCAAAAATGGTTAGACGTTTCTTATCCTTTCTTTAAAGTGAAAGAAATAAAAACCCCTACTTTATTTATGGCAAGTCAAAATGATTTTAATGTGCCGGTGGTTGGTGCGGAGCAAATGTACCAGGCATTTAAATCGGTAGGCATTCCAACGCAGCTTATCATTTATCCAAATCAAAATCATGGCATTCGTGTTCCTAGCTATTTAGTACATAGATTCAATAGTCATTTAGATTGGTTTAAAAAGTATATGAACTAATTTGAGCAGTATGGAAATGATTAGATGGGGAATGATTGGTTGTGGTAGTGTAACCGAATTAAAAAGTGGTCCTGCTTTTAATAAAGTGCCGCACTCAAAACTATTGGGAGTGATGCGCAGAGACGAAGCCCTTTTAAAGGACTATGCTATGCGCCACCAAATTCCTTATACATTTAATAACGCATCAGATTTAATTAATCATCCCGAAATTGATGCCGTTTATATTGCTACACCACCCGATGTACATGAGGCATATGCCATTGAAGCGCTAAATGCAAAAAAGTTTGTGTATGTTGAAAAGCCAATGGCAACAACTGTTTCTGCTTGTGAGCATATGCATCAAGTAGCAACAACACTTAATGGAAAATTAACGATTGCACATTATAGAAGACAACTTCCTTTGTTTTTAAAAGTAAAGTCCTTGTTGGAGGACAACACAATTGGCAAAGTGTCGGAGGTAAAAATAATCATGCATAAAAAAGCAGCACCCGCAAGTTATTATGAAAATAATTGGAGAGTGAACCAGCAAAGAGCAGGTGGCGGCTTGTTTTATGACCTCGCGCCGCATCAGCTAGATTTGGTATTTTACTACTTTGGGAATGCAATAAGTTATCAAGGACAAGCAACGAATAAAGCGGGTTTATATTTAGTAGAAGATACTGTGCAAGGTGAAATGCAAATGGAAAATGGCATACATTTTACAGGTGATTGGTCTTTTACAATGGATACGAACCAACAAGAGCAAGATGCATTTATTATTATTGGAGCTAAAGGCAGCATTCAGTTTCCTGTATTTGGACATACCATTACCATTGAAAAAAACAATCAAAAAGAAGTTATTGAATTTGAACCCCCTTTGCATAATCAGCAAAACCTAATTGAAAAAGTAGTAACTTTCTTTTTAGGAAAAGGAGCAAATCCTTGTTCCGCAGAAAATGCTTTACATTCCATGCGCGTAATGGAGGCATTTGTTTACGGACACAAAAAATAATGTTAATGAAAAAGGTTTTTGTAACGGGTTGTTTTGATTTATTACATAGCGGACATATTGCATTTTTAGAACAAGCTGCCTCCTATGGCGATTTATATGTTTGTATTGGTTCTGACCAAACGGTACACGAATTAAAAGGTAGATACCCCATTATTACACAGGATGAAAGAAAGTACATGATTCAGGCATTAAGATGCGTAAAGGAATGTAAAATTAACAAAGGGTCTGGTATCATTGACTTTGATCAAGAAATAAAAGAAATTCAACCTCAAATTTTTGTGGTGAATGAGGATGGGAATACGCCCGCCAAAGCAGCCTTGTGTAATGCACAAAATATTGAATACAAGGTGTTGGAGCGTATCCCGTCTCAGGGATTACCCATTCGATCCACCACAAGTTTAAGAACCAATTCCATTATTCCTTTTAGAATTGACCTTGCAGGTGGTTGGCTTGATCAGCCTTATGTAAATGAAGAACACCCTGGGGCAGTATTGACCATTTCAATTGAACCAACGGTTGAATTTAACAATCGTAGCGGAATGTCAAGCAGCACGCGTAACAAAGCCATTGAATTATGGAAAGCGCAATTACCAGAAGGCGATACAGAACAGATTGCTAAAATTTTATTTAGTTATGAAAACCCCCCAGGCACCACTAGTATAGCAGGCTCTCAGGACGCATTGGGTATTGTATTGCCTGGTTTGAATAAACTACATTATCATAAATCTTATTGGCCACATTTAATTGAATCGGTGGAGGAAGAAGAAATACTGTCTTGGCTGGAGCAACATTTATATTTAATACCATTAGATCCACGTCATAATGAATATGATGTATTAAGTAATACCAATATTACGGAAGCTGGTGCCCAAGCATTGGCTGCTGCTGCTGATGCTTGTTGGCAAAGCATTTTAGCAATGGATAAGATTGCCTTTGGCAAATCTTTTTTGGCTTCCTTTCATGCACAAATCCAAATGTTTCCTAACATGGTGGACGAAAAATTATTAGAGACGATTCATGAATTAAGCAATGGAACACTCGGCCATAAACTATCTGGTGCTGGAGGGGGAGGTTATTTAATATTGGTTAGCGATCACCCAATTGCTAATTCTATTCAAATAAAAATTAGAAGAAAAAATTTATTATAAATGCGATATTGTCTAGCACTAGATTTAAAAGATGATCCTCAACTCATTGCCGCTTATGATGAATACCATCAGTCGGTATGGCCTGAAATTATTGAATCTATTAAGGCTTCGGGCATTACGGCATTAGAAATCTACCGCGTGGCAAACAGGTTATTTATGATTATGGAAACCAATGCAAATTTTAGTTTTGAACAAAAAGCTAAAATGGATGAAGCCAATGATATTGTTCAACAATGGGAAAAAACCATGTGGGAATATCAACAAGCATTGCCTATTGCAAAGCCTGGAGAAAAGTGGACAATGATGCAAAAAATATTTACACTGTAAATAATTGGCTAAGCAAATACTTGTTCAAAAAGAATTACTAGTGACATTAAAAGTACAAACCATCCAAAACCTTTTTTTAATTTAGCACCATCCATGGTTTTGTTTAAATAGTTTCCTGTAATTATTCCAAGGGTTGCAAGTATAATCATAACGGAAAGAAATTTCCATTCTACGGGAACATTGTGTAGTAAGTCTCCCCCAAATCCCACCAATGATTTTATCATTATTATAAATAAGGAAGAAGCAATTGCTTTTTTCATGGGAAGCTTACCCAACAAAACCAATGCAGGTATAATTAAAAAACCGCCGCCTGCTCCTACAATTCCCGTAACAAGACCCTCTAAAAAACCGAAAAAGCTTAATGGGAAACCATACACCGGTTGCTGTCCTTCATTGGCCGTTCTATTTTTTCCAAAAATCATAGATAAAGCAGCAGCAAGCATTAAGATTGCAAAAAACAACATGATAAAATTGTTCCTACTAATAGGAAAATTGGATAGCACTGTAAATTTTAATGGAATTGCGTTTAAAATAAATTTTCGGGAGATAAAAACACCTAAAATAGAGGGTATCCCATAAACTAATATCACCCTGTAGTCAAGTAGTTTTTGTCTTAATCTAGAAATTACACCTGCAATACTGCTAACGCCTACAATACATAATGAATAGGTGGTTGCTAATAAAGCGTCTTTGTGAAAAAGGTATACCAATACGGGTACAGTTAATATTGAGCCACCGCTACCAATGAGCCCCAGCGAAACGCCAATTAAAACAGAAGCTATATATCCTAACCATTCCATGCAGTAATATTTTTTGCAAACATCTCGTTAATGGTGTACAATTTATGTACTATTTGTCACTTAATTAATAATTTTGCTTGAAAGTGATTTTTGTCACGATAAAACTTAATTTTATAACTGAAATTGTGGACTAATATTAATACTTAAGGAATGAAAGTTGAACAAATATATACAGGCTGTTTAGCACAAGGTGCTTACTATATCATGAGCGAAGGAGAAGTGGCTATCATTGATCCATTAAGAGAAGTAGATGCTTATATTCAAAGAGCGAATTTAGATAAAGCAAAAATAAAGTATGTATTAGAAACGCATTTTCATGCCGATTTTGTTTCTGGTCATATTGATTTAGCAAAAAAGACAGGTGCTAAAATTGTGTATGGTCCAACGGCTGCACCTGCATTTGATTTTTACTCCGCAAAAGATGGCGAGGTGCTGAGTTTAGGGAAAGTAAAAATTAAAGTAATCCATACGCCTGGTCATACCATGGAGAGCACTTGCTATTTATTAACAGATGAAACTGGGAAGGAAGTTGCTTTGTTTAGTGGGGATACTTTATTTATTGGTGATGTAGGCCGTCCCGATTTAGCACAAAAAGTAAAAGCAGATTTAACACAAGAAATTTTAGCAGCACATTTATATGATTCTTTACGCAATAAAATAATGACTTTACCGGATGATGTTATTGTTTATCCAGCGCATGGCGCGGGAAGTGCTTGCGGTAAAAAAATGAGTAAAGAAACACAAGACACTTTAGGAAGTCAGAAAGCAACCAACTATGCCTTGGCTGCTAATATGACTAAGCCAGAATTTATTGAAGCGGTATTGGATGGATTGGTGGCGCCTCCAGGCTATTTTCCATTAAACGTAATGATGAATATTCAGGGCTATGATAGTATTGATGATGTATTAGCAAGAGGACAACATGCATTTACACCAGATGCTTTTGAAGCCGCTGCAAATGAAACAAGCGCTTTAATATTAGATACAAGAGACGCACAAACCTTTGCACAAGGTTTTGTACCCAATTCCATTAATATAGGAATTGATGGCAGCTTTGCACCTTGGGTGGGCGCAATGATCCCAGATATTAAACAAGAAATTTTATTAATCACCGAGCCGGGAAGAGCGGCTGAAGTAATTACCAGACTTGCAAGAGTGGGTTACGATTATACCATTGGATTTTTAGAAGGGGGCTTTGAAGCTTGGAAGCAAGCAGGTAAGGAAGTGGAACAAATAAAATCAATTACTGCAGCCGAGTTGGCAGCTGCAAAAGAAAAAGATGCAGACACCCTTATTTTAGATGTGCGCAAAGCATCTGAATATAAAAGCGAACATATTAAAGGCGCAGTAAATGCACCATTGGATTTTATCAATGATAGCATGGCTATGATTGATAAAGACAAAACCTATTTTGTGCATTGTGCGGGAGGTTATCGTTCTATGATATTTATTTCCATTTTAAAAGCCCGTGGCTTTGATCATTTAATAGACGTGAAAGGGGGATTCAAAGACATAAAAGAAGCTGGAAAATTTAAGACCACGGAATATAAAGTGCCAACAACATTTCTTTTATAGTCACATTTTCATTTTAGCATTCTGTAATTCAAATAAAAAGTCTTTTCATATTAACATTATTTTCCAAAATGAATCGTGTACTCGGAAACATAGTAAGAGGTATCTTTTGTTTGCACTTTATAAAACAAACGCGCATCTTTACCCATAGACAAACAGGTGTATTTATTTTTAATCGCCTCTTTGTCGCCAACAGGTTGAAGGGAAGGGTACCAAACAATGTTATTTGGTTTATTTAAAAGTAATGTGGGCTTACTCCAGCTTTGTGCCGTTTTTTCGTCAAGCACTTTATTTTTATTAAAAGAAATA
>CANHIR010000099.1 GCA_947461015.1 Bacteroidota bacterium
CTCGGTTTCAATTTGTGAAGTAAGGTTTTCTACAAAGTAACTTCCGGCTAGTGGATCGGCTGTATCTGTAACGCCACTTTCAAACGCTACTATTTGCTGGGTTCTTAAGGCAATACTTGCTGCTTCTTGGGTAGGTAATCCTAGTGCTTCATCAAAACCATTGGTATGTAAACTCTGTGTGCCACCCAATACTGCAGCTAGGGTTTGAACTGTTACACGACTAATATTGTTCAATGGTTGTTGTGCTGTTAATGTGGCACCACCTGTTTGTGTATGAAAACGTAGCATTAAGGCTTTCTCGTCGGTTGCTCCCAATTCCTTCATAATGTTTGCCCACATTTTTCTTGCCGCTCTAAATTTGGCAACTTCTTCAAATAAGTTATTGTGTGCATTAAAAAAGAAGGAGAGTCTTTTTCCAAATACGTTTATATCTAAACCTTTTTCCAAAGCAGCTTTAACATATGCCTTCCCATTACTTAATGTGAAAGCTATTTCTTGTACAGCCGTGCTACCTGCTTCTCTAATATGGTATCCAGAAATACTAATACTATTCCATTTGGGTAAATGTTGCCCACACCATTCAAAAATATCGGTAATAATGCGCATGGAATGTTTTGGAGGATAGATGTAAGTTCCTCTGGCTGCATATTCTTTTAAGATATCATTTTGAATAGTCCCTGCTAATTGCTTTATATCTATCCCTCTCTTTTTGGCCAAGGCAACATAAAATGCCAATAATATAAAACTAGTAGCATTAATAGTCATGGATGTACTAATCTTATCCAATGGAATATCCTTGAATAAAATTTCCATATCTGCTAATGTACTAATGGATACACCCACTTTGCCTACTTCACCTTCAGAAATGCTATTATCTGGATCGTATCCAATTTGAGTAGGCAAGTCAAATGCTACGCTTAAACCCATTACACCTTGTGATAATAAAAAGTGATATCGTTGGTTGCTTTCTTCTGCTGTAGAAAATCCAGCATACTGTCTCATGGTCCAGAGTTTACCACGATACATATCTGCTTGAACACCTCTTGTATAGGGGTATGTACCAGGTAGCAATGACCCGTCTACATTTTCGGGTAAATCCTTTTGGGTATATACTTTTTGAATAGGGATACCACTATCTGTCTTTTTCACCTTTTCTTGCATACTACAAATTACGAAAAAATAGGAGTCCAATCAACTGTTAATATTCCTATTTTCGAAATTTTAGATAAATGTCATTTCCGATACTTGTTGTATTTTTGTAATTATAAATACATAGGATATGTCAATTGATTCAATAATAAAAACGCCAGTAAATTTCACCCATTCTGCAGTAGCTGAATTAACCCGTTTAATGGCTGAGCCAGGATTTGATCAACAACAAAAATTAAGGGTGGGTGTGAAAGGCGGTGGATGTTCAGGTATGACTTATGTGTTAGGTTTTGATATTCCCAAAGAAGGAGACTTGCAGTTTGTTTTTGAGGGAATTCCTTGTTGCATGGAGGTGGCTCATCAAATATACTTACACAATATGTCCATTGACTGGCAGGGTGGCTTAAATAGCCGTGGATTTACCTTTAACAACCCCAATGCATCCAGTACTTGTGGATGCGGAACCAGCTTCGCAGTATAAAAAGGCCCCACTTGATGTGAGGCCTTTTTTATTCAAAACATGTAAGGTTTATTTCTTTTTGCTTTCTGCTTTTCCCAACGGTCTGCTTTTTGCAAAGTCAACCAATACAGGTGCCGCTACAAAGATAGAAGAGTAAGTACCTGTGATTACACCAATTAACATTGCAAAAGAGAATCCTCTTGTTACTTCACCACCAAAGATGAATAAAATTAAAATTACTAAAAATACAGTTAATGAAGTCATAACGGTACGACTTAAAGTTTCATTAATCGCTCTGTTAATTACTGTAGCATTGTCTGAACCCTTCATTAATTTAGAATCTTCACGTATACGGTCATATACAATTACGGTATCGTTCATGGAGAATCCAATTACGGTTAAAATGGCTGCAATAAAATGCTGATCAATCTCTAATGGGAAAGGAACTACTTTTCTTAAGAAACTAAATACAATTAATGTTACGAAAACGTCGTGTAGTAAAGAGAAGATGGTACCTAAAGAGTATCTCCAATCACGGAAACGAATAAAGATGTATAAACAAATTGCAATTAAAGCGAAGATTGTTGCATTCGTAGCTCCTTTTTTTAACTCATCAGAGATAGATGGCAATACTGTTTGAGAGCTTTGTTTATACTTTTCATCAAATTCTTTAAAGCTAGTACCTGTAGGTAAATATTTGCTTAATCCTTGGAATAATTTAGTTTCAACTTCCTGATCAACCTCTTTGCCTTGTTTCTTAATTAAATAAGAGGTAGTGATATTAATTTGATTTTTTGTATCAACTGTTTTTACAATTGGAGCTTCCCCCTCAAAAACAGTTTTTAATTCGTTTCTGATTTCTTCAGTATTAACAGCTTTATTAAACTTTATCGTGTAGCTTCTTCCTCCAGAAAATTCAACACCTTCGTCAAAACCATTGAAAAAGGATGCAATACCTAAAACAAGCACTACGGCCGATAACATATATGCATACTTTCTAAATTCAATAAATTTGAAAGAAGCGTGTTTAAAAATGGATCTTGATACTTTTGTAAAATATTCAAAGTGTCTATTCTTACTTGTATAAATATCCGTTATTAATCGAGAAACTAAGATTCCACAGAACAATGATAATAATATACCAATAATTTGTGTGGTAGCGAATCCAAGTACTGGACCCAATCCAAAGCTTGCTAAAATAATTGCGGTTAAAAGGGTAGTAACGTGAGCATCCAATACAGGAGACATAGAACGTTTGTAACCATCCGATACCGCCATTTGATAGCTTTTGCCTTTGGTTAATTCCTCTTTAATTCTTTCAAAAATAATTACGTTGGTATCTACTGCCATACCAATGGTTAACACCAAACCTGCAATACCTGGTGCTGTTAAAGTAAATCCTAAAGCACTTAATATACCAACAGTGAATAGTAAGTTTAAGACCAAAGCAATATTTGCAACAATGCCACCTGTGTTAAAGTACAATAACATTAAAGCAAAAATTACTAAGAAGGCAATACCAAATGACATTAAGCCTCCTTGAATAGTTGATTTACCTAAGGTTGGACCAACTAATTGCTCTTGAACAATTTTTGCACTTGTAGGCAATGCACCAATATTTAAAATGTCCACCAAGTCTTGCGCAGAATTGATAGTATAGTTACCACTAATAGATGAGTTACCTCCTGTAATAGGTTCGTTTACATTAGGTGCAGAATAAACGATATTATCTAAAACAATGGCAATGGGTTTTCCTACATTTTTAGTAGTCATTTTGGCCCAGGCACGTGCAGCATTATCTGTCATGTCCATTTTAATATCAATCTTTCCCATTTCATTGGTACCTACAATTGCTTTTCTTACAACATCTCCCTCTAATTCAGCTTGACCATTTTCAAGTGTTCTTATTGCATATAGTGGAAATTCATTTTTTAATTTTGGATCTGCAGATTCATTTGGTAAACCATACATGAATACCAAGTTAGATGGGAATTTAGATTTTACTTCTGGTAATTTTAAATAATCATTGAATTTTGCAGTATCTCTTTTTGTAACCGTACCAAAAAATGATGCATTACCTTGACTTTGGTCTGCATGTAACAAGGTTAATAAGGGATTTTTATTTAAAAGGGCTTTTGCAGTATCTAATTTAACTGTACCATTGGTGTCTTTAATACCAGCAATATTAAGCTCGATTAATTTATCAGCTTCAATTAAGCCACCAACGATATCTTTATTTTCTTTTGTATAAACTTCAAAAAATTGAAGATTTGCAGTGGATTGAAGGTTTGAACGAACTCTTTCCTTATCTGTAACACCAGCCAATTCAATATTAATAATTCCTTTGCTTTCGATTGGATTAATATTAGGAGAAGCCAATCCAAATTTGTCAATACGTTGTCTAAGTTTCTTTACAGTTCCTTCAAATGCTTTTTTAGATTGTGTTCTTAAATAAGAGGCAACTTCGTCATTTGAACTTTCTGGTTTAATTACTAAAACACCGTCTTCTTCACTTCTACTTGAGAATAATGGAGCTAATTTTCCATTTGGATCAATTGCTTTATACTCATCCATGAACAGGCTAATTAAATCAGCACTACTATTTGCTTTTTTAGCCACCGCATTGTTCAAAGCAGTGTTCAAGCTTGGATCTTTAGAATAATTAGATAATGTTTTTATTAAACCATCAATACTTACTTCCATGGTTACACTCATACCACCTTGTAAATCAAGGCCTAACATTAACTCTTTTTCTTTAGCACTAGCATAAGTAGTTAGCCCAAAAAACAATTTGGTGTCTTTTGTACTGTCTAATAAGTTTTTGTAATAAGTTTTCTTTACATCGTTGATACTATCTGTATAAAATGCTTGTTTTTCCTTATCTGAAGGGTATTTTTGCTCCGCAGTAGGGAATTGCTTAGCCCATAGCGTTGCTTTGGCATCCATTGCTTTTTCGTGCTTGTAAACGAAATAAGTAAATGACAATTGATAGATACAAATTAAAATAAGCGCAATTGCAAAAAAGCGCACTAATCCTTTGAGTTGCATAATAGTTTGGTTAACTGATTTTTAGTCGGCAAATATAATGGAAACAAGCGAAAAATTGGGCCAAAAAGGCATTATTTTACGGCCGTCAACTTGATATTAAAATAGAGTGGGGCATTGCCTGGAATTGATCCAGCTCCAGAGGCACCATAGCCTAAAGAGGAAGGAATAAGCACCTTAATTTCTCCACCAACTCCAATTTTTGGTACCGCAATTTGCCATCCCTTAATTAATTGGTTCAATGGATAGGTAATTGTACCAGCATCAAATTGATTCCCATTCATTAAGGTTCCTACATAAGTTACTGTAATAGTGTTGTTTATAGTAGGTTTGGTTGAATTGCCTGGTGTTATAATTTCGTATAATATGCCAGTTGCATCAGTGGTATAAGTTATATTATTTTTTTTAGCGTATGAAACCATTTGCTCTTGCTCACTTACACTGTCCTTGCTGCAACCATTTATTAAAAATATTGCCAATAAAGCTGAAAAAATGGGCAAAATTTGAGAAAATAGGCCCTTTTTGATTGATTTTGATGTAAAAATGGTCATTTTTTGTTTTTTATATTTTTTAATTCTTGAAATCTTTGTTCATTCATTTCGGTAGTAAATTGCTGGTATAGCCATCCAAATCCTATCGAAATTGTAATAATTGCAATAATAATCCAAATTTCATTACCCCTGCTATTTGCCACCATGTTTGCTCTTTCATACCATCCCATTTCAGTGATAAATAAAACCAACACGCCTAAACTTAAACCAACACTTAAGCCCCTTAAGAAGGGACGTTTTTTGTAATTGGGTTTTTGTCTCTCTTTTTCCCATTGTTCGTAAAATTGTTCTTCTTCCGGACTTATCATAATGCAAATTTATGGAATGATCATAATAATATAAGACCCAAAGCGTACTTTTAATTTTTAAATACAAACAGGCGCTTTATGAAAAATGTCTTTCAAAAATGGGGAATAACCATTTATCTACTTTTATTGTGTACACACTTATATGCTCAAATTTTAGGAGCAAATTTTACCATCCTACAGTTTATAACAAAAGCTTCATTACTTCCAACTTTAATATTGTATATGGTATGCCAAGATTTTTTTGAAAATGCTTCAAAAGAAAAGTGGATTATTTTAATGGCCATGTTTGGATCCTTTTTAGGAGATGTATTATTGACTTTTGATCATTTATTTATCATTGGCATGGTTACTTTTATGACAACGCATATTTTTAACATTATCATGTTTAATAAGATCAATTCAATGTGGAATCCAAAGTCAAAAAAGTTTTTATCTTACTCCATTATCTTACTTGCATTTTGTGTTTTTATTTATTTGAGACTAAATGCTGCTATGGGTAAATTAATTTATCCAATCCTAGTTTATATGCTACTCATATGTAGTGCTGCATTGATGGCTATTCAAGCAGGGTTTAATGAAAAATCATTTCTTATTTCAAAACTTTTTTGGCTCCCTGGAATGTTGTTCTTTATTGCTTCTGATACTGTTTTGGCGTTTAATAAATTTAGTTGGTCAGTGCATCATCCAGTTGAAAATATTGGATTAATTACAATGTTAACATACGGTCTTGCACAACTTATGTTAGCAAAAGGATTTCAACTTTATTTTAAATTAAATGTAAATAAAAACGAACCTGTTATTTAAAAGTAATAATAACAAAAAAAGGCCCCTCTAAAGAGGAGCCTTTTTTATTTGCATGCTATTTATAGCAAATGAATTTTAGTATCCCATGCCGCCCATATCAGGAGCATGTCCACCAGCTTGTGGAGCAGCTGGAGCTGGTTTGTCAGCAATTACACATTCTGTTGTTAACAACATAGATGCAATAGATGCCGCATTTTCTAAAGCTACTCTTGAAACTTTAGTTGGATCAATAACGCCTGCTTTGAATAAATTTTCGAATACTTCTGTTCTTGCATTGAAACCAAAGTCGTCTTTTCCTTCTTTAATTCTTTGTACAACAATAGAACCTTCGATACCGCTATTCTTAACAATTTGACGAAGTGGTTCTTCAATTGCACGACGTACAATTTGAATACCCGTGTTCTCGTCTTCGTTAGCACCTTTTAATTTATCTAAACTTGCTACGGCTCTTATGTAAGCAACGCCACCACCTGGTACGATACCTTCTTCCACTGCAGCACGTGTAGCATGTAAAGCATCGTCTACACGA
>CANHIR010000100.1 GCA_947461015.1 Bacteroidota bacterium
TAAACGAATATTTTCTTCATATTCTCTACCTCTTTTTTGAATTTGAGAAACCAAGGTAGGCACCGATGCTTTCAAATAAATTAATAAATCCGGAGGTTGTACCATGCTTTTTATGGTTGTAAAGAAACCAAAATAATTGTCAAAATCACGCTTACTCATAAGTCCCATTTCATGTAAGTTGGGTGCAAAAATATTTGCATCCTCATAAATAGTCCTGTCTTGAATAATGGTTTCTGTTCCTCTTTGAATATCTAAAATTTGATTCAAACGACCATGCAAGAAATAAATTTGCAAATTAAAACTCCAACGTGGCATATCGTCGTAAAAGTCTGTTAAGTATGGGTTGTGGTCCACGTCTTCAAATTGTGGGATCCAACGATAATGCTTACTTAGCATTTCGGTTAAGGTAGTTTTACCTGCGCCAATATTACCAGCGATTGCTACGTGTTTAGGTTTTTTAGTCGCTTTTGCCATAATCTTATAGGTGTAGTTGAATAAGTAGTTGTAATGGTTTTAATAGTTCATACCCACTGCCGATCTTACTTTGTTTAAAGTAGCAGAAGCACTTGCTCTTGCTTTGTCGGCACCTTGATGAATTATTTTTAAAAGAAGTTCTTTATTGTTTTGTAAATCGGCAGCTTTGGAGCGAATTGGGTTAATAAAGTTCACCATATCCTCTGCCAATTGTTTTTTCATATCGCCATAACGAATTATGCAATTCCCTTCGGAGCTATTGTTAAAATCGTCTTCGAATTTCTTCATGGTATCAGGCGTACTCACTAATCCCATTAAAGTAAATAAGTTTTGAATATAATCTGGCTTTACTGAATTTGGCGTTAAAGGCCCTTGATCTGTTTTTGCTTTCATTACTTTTTTTCGAATCATTTCATCCTCATCTGCTAAAAATAAGGTGGTCATTTGATTTTCGCTCTTGCTCATTTTACCATTGCCATCCAATCCCATAATTTTTACCAACTCACTGTTGTAATTAAAAGCATAAGGCAAAGGGAAGGTTTCACCGTATCTATGGTTAAAACGTTCCGCAAAATTTCGCGCCATTTCTAAATTCTGTTCTTGGTCTTTTCCAACAGGCACTTTCACGGCTCGGTGAATTAAAATATCGGCAGCTTGTAAAACAGGATAAGTTAATAATCCTGCATTTACATTTTCGGGTTGCATGCGTACTTTATCTTTAAAAGTAGTTGTCTTTTCCAACTCCCCTTTATACGCTAGCATATTTAAATACAAATACAATTCTGCAATTTCTGGAACATCACTTTGTACATACAAGGAAACTTTTTCAGGATCCAAACCGCAAGCAATATTTTCAGCAACTACTCTTAATACACTTTCTTGTAAAGTCTTTGTATCTGGGTGCGTTGTAAGGCTATGCCAATTGGCAACAAAAAAATAACAATTGTATTCGTCTTGCATACGCACATAATTGCGCATGGCACCAAAATAATTTCCCAAATGTAAAAAGCCGGTAGGGCGGATTCCACTCAATACAATTTCCTTTTCCATAGCTTTGCGAAGATAATGAAACAAGACTCCATTTTTTGCTATCTTTTTGGGATATTTGTACCCAATTCAAAAAAAATATTTTGAGCCAAGCCACGTTGTTGCAAAGTCCCATTGAATACCTGAAAGGCGTAGGCCCTTTGAGGGCGGATATGCTCAAAAAAGAGCTTAACTTATACACTTTTGGCGACCTTTTGCACCATTTTCCCCATCGTCATATAGATAAGACCCAAGTATCCCCTATTGGTCAAGTAAGCCCTGAAATGGATTTTGTGCAAGTGCGCGGGGTGCTGCAAGGCATAGATATAATTGGAGAAAAACGCTCCAGAAGAATGGTGACCCAATTAAAAGACAGTACCGGTCAAATTGAGTTGGCTTGGTTTCAGGGCATTAATTGGGTACAAAAAAGTATTGTGGAAGGTCAGGCCTATTTGGTATTTGGCAGGGTTAGTTTTTTTAATGGGCGGGCTCAAATTGTACATCCCGAAATTGAACCCTATGTTGCGGCAACTGCAGGTCAAAAATCATTATTAGAACCTGTGTATCCTTCTACAGAAAAATTAAAGTCGAGAGGATTAAATGGAAAACAAATAGGAAAGTTAACGCAAACCTTGTTTCAACAAATAAGAGAACAGGATGTGCCTGAAAATTTGCCTTCTCATTTATTAAAAGACAGAATGGGAAGATGGGAAGCGTATAGACAAATACATTTTCCAACTTCGCAGGAGCATTATAAGAACGCCTTGTCTAGATTGGTTTTCGAAGAATTATTTATTGCACAAGTGCGATTGAATTTAATAAAAATAGATAGACATAAAAATAGTAAAGGGCATAAATTTGAAATTGTAGGAGATAATTTTAACACATTTTACAATAACCATTTACCTTTTCAATTAACAGGTGCACAAAAGCGGGTAATCAAAGAAATTAGGCAAGACACTGCGCGTGGTTTTCAAATGAACAGATTGTTGCAAGGAGATGTAGGCAGTGGTAAAACCATGATTGCATTGCTTTCCATGTTAATAGCTGCAGACAATGGATTTCAAAGTTGTTTAATGGCACCCACCGAAATTTTAGCACAGCAACACTATGCAAGCTTAAGCGAATTATTAAAGGAGATGCCATTGGAAGTGGCCTTGTTAACTGGCAGTACAAAAACGGCAGAACGCAGAAGAATATTACAAGGATTAATGGATGATACCATTCATTTTGTAGTGGGCACCCATGCCATTATTGAGGAAGTTGTACAATTTAAAAATTTAGGATTGGCCGTGATTGATGAGCAACATCGTTTTGGTGTGGCGCAACGCGCACAGCTTTGGAAAAAATCAAAAGTGCCTCCACATGTATTGGTAATGACGGCAACACCCATTCCTAGAACCCTTGCCATGACTGCTTTTGGCGACTTAGATTATAGTGTAATGGATGAATTGCCGCCAGGAAGACAACCCATTAAAACGGTACACCGATATGAAACATCCCGAGCAAGTGTGATGGATTTTGTGAAGACAGAAATTACAAAAGGTCGTCAAGCGTATTATGTGTACCCTTTAATTGAGGAGAGTGAAAAAATGAGTTATGAGGATTTAATGCAGGGCTACGAACAAGTAAAAAGTTTCTTCCCTGAACCCAAGTATAAAATTAGCATGGTGCATGGGAAGCAAAAAAATATAGAGAAGGAAACCAACATGAAAAGGTTTGTTTTAGGGGACACACAAATTTTAGTGGGCACCACGGTAATTGAAGTAGGTGTGAATGTGCCCAATGCAAGTGTGATGGTCATTGAAAGTGCGGAGAAATTTGGTTTGTCACAATTGCATCAGTTAAGAGGGCGTGTGGGAAGAGGATCGGAGCAGAGTTATTGTATTTTGTTAAGTAGTGTAAAGGCGAGCAGAGAAGCAAAGAACCGATTGAAAA
Organism: Bacteroidota bacterium; assembly: GCA_947461015.1. GTDB lineage: Bacteria > Bacteroidota > Bacteroidia > Chitinophagales > Chitinophagaceae > Sediminibacterium. The sequence continues at coordinate 3,439 of CANHIR010000100.1, forward strand.
TTATGTGTGAAACCAATGACGGTTTTGTCATTGCAGAAAAAGATTTAGAACTAAGAGGCCCGGGCGATATTGATGGAACCAGACAAAGTGGGGCACTCAACTTTAGATTGGCAAATATTATTAATGATCGCCAAGCCTTGGAAGAAGCCAAAAACGAGGCCTATGCTATATGTGAAAAGGATCCAACTCTTTCTGCCCCCGAAAATGCGCTTACAAGGGCTTTTTTGCAATCCCAAAAGACCAAAATAGGCTGGGGCAAGATTGCATAAATCAGCAAATATTTTAAGTATCTTGCAGGCAAGTGAAATGGGTAACATTTTGCTAAGCACCATTAAATTAAATCGCATGAAATATTTACCATTAGATTCTAAAATATTTATTCAAAACAGAAAACGTTTTGTATCCAAAATGCAAAAGAACAGTATTGCTATTTTTGTAAGCAATGACGAGTTCCCAAGCAATGGAGACGCCTTACATGGGTTTGTTCAAAACAGTGATTTATTTTGGTTGTCAGGTATTGAGCAAGAGGGTAGCATGGTGGTTTTATTCCCCGATAATCCAGATCCTAAATTCAGAGAGGTATTGGTATTAACACGCCCACAGGAATTAAAAGAAATTTGGGATGGCAAAAGATTAAGAGCTAATGAGGCAACTGCTATTTCGGGCATGACCACTATTGTTTGGGAAGATGTATTAGATGGCATGTTGCAACAATGGATTCATTTAGCAGATGCTATTTATTTAGATTCCAACGAGAATGATAGAAAGAATAATTTAGTGCGAAGTGCTGAATACAGATTTATTGATGCAATGAAATCGCGTTATCCGTTACACCAATATTTACGTGCTGCAAAAATATTAAAAGACTTACGTGGTATTAAAACCAAAGAAGAAGTTGTCGTAATTCAAAAGGCAATTGATATTACAGAAGTTGCTTTCAGAAGATTATTGCAATTTATTAAGCCAGGGGTTTTTGAATATGAAATTGAAGCCGAAATTTATCACTCTTTTTTATCTCAAAGAGCTACCGGTGTGGCCTATCATAGTATTATTGCAAGTGGCGACAATGCCCGCACATTACATTATGTGAGCAATAATAACCAATGCAAGGATGGTGAATTAATATTAATGGATTTTGGTGCTGCTTATGGCGGATACAATGCGGATTTGACAAGAACCGTTCCTGTAAATGGCAAATTCACCAAGCGTCAAAAAGAAGTGTATAATGCTTGTTTGCATTTACATGATTATGCAAAATCTATTTTAAAGCCAGGCATAAGTATTTTAAAATATACGGATAAAGTAGGGGAGGAAGCGACCAAACAGTTTTTAAAAATTGGGTTGTTAAATAAAACAGATATTAAAAACGAGGATCCAAGCAATCCTGCTTATCGTAAATATTTATATCATGGCATTTCACATCATTTAGGTATTGATGTACATGATTTAGGAACCAGAACAGCGCCAATTGAAGCTGGAATGGTATTTACAGTGGAGCCAGGTATTTATATAAAGGAAGAAGGAATGGGAGTGCGTATTGAAAATAATGTTTGGATTACTAAAACAGGCAATCAAGATTTATTCAAAAATATTCCTGTTCAGGCAGATGAGATTGAAGCATTAATGCGTCGAAAAAAATAGTATCTCGAAAAACATGATTCATGACAAAACAAATTCCTAATCTTATCACCCTGCTGAACTTATTCTTTGGATGTTTGGCAATTTTGTCGGCAGTAGAAGCAAGTACGCTATTTACAATGGATGAAAATGGGGGTACTGTTATTATTCCAATTCCGACTTCCATTTTTTATGCAAGTTTATATATAGGATTAGCTGGTTTAATGGATTTTTTAGACGGTTATGCTGCTAGGTTTTTTAAGGTATCCTCTGAAATGGGAAAGCAATTAGATTCCTTGGCCGACGTAGTAAGCTTTGGCGTAGCGCCCGCATTTATTGTATTTCAGTTTTTAAAGTATTCAAATTCATCAGAAATAGGTGCATTGTCTATTTCAAATATCTGGCTATATGCTGCTTTTTTAATTCCAATGGCTGGGGCATATCGCTTGGCTCGATTTAATATTGATGCAGAACAAACTACTTATTTTAAAGGAGTTCCCATCCCAATGATTGGCATTTTAACTGCTGCTTTTCCTTTAATTTATTGGAATTCCAATTCGCCAATTATCCACAGTTTATTTAAAACGCCCTTATTTTGGTATGCCTATATTCTCTTGGTTTCCATATTAATGATCATGAAAGTGCCCATGTTGGCATTGAAACGCCTTGGCAATAAGAAGCAATTGATACTTCCATTATTAATAGTCGTACTAGAAGTAGTTGCCACTGCTTATTTTTATAATTGGTTGGCCATTCCTTTTGGCTTTATTGGCTATTGCTTAGTATCTTTGCTCTACAAGAAAACAATTACACAATAAGAAAATAAATTCTATGCTATTTCAAGTTCAAATTAAGGTAATGCCATTAAAAGATTTATTAGATCCTCAAGGCAAAGCCGTTTTAGGAGGTTTACATAATTTAGGCATGAGTGGAGTGCAGGATGTAAGAGTAGGTAAGCATATAACTTTGCAAATTGAAGCAGCTGACGAAGCCACTGCAAGAACAATTGCCGAAGATGCTAGTAAAAAATTATTAGCAAACGCTGTAATGGAATATTTCGAGATTGAATTCGTAAAAGCTTAGTCATTATTATTTCAAATAACTATGTTGTATTTAGTACCCACACCTATTGGGAATTTAAAAGATTTTACCTTTAGGGCTGTTGAGGTGCTGCAGGAAGTGGACTTTATTTTATGTGAGGACACCCGTACTTCTTCAAAACTATTACAGCATTATCAAATACAAAAACCACTTACACCTTATCATCAACACAATGAACATAAGGTAGTAGATCATTTGGTGCAGCAATTACTTGCTGGGAAAAATATTGCCTTAATCACTGACGCAGGAAGTCCTGGTATTTCGGATCCTGCTTTTTTATTGGTACGTGCTTGTAAAACAGCTGGCGTGGAAGTAACCAGTTTGCCTGGTGCAACGGCTTTTGTGCCCGCTTTAACCAATAGCGGTATACCAGCAAGCAGATTTGCTTTTGAAGGATTTATCCCCTTAAAGAAGGGAAAGAAAACGTTAATGGAATCCTTAGTAAACGAGGAGCGCACCATGCTATTTTACGAAAGCCCCATGAGACTTGTCAAAACTTTAGAACTTTTTAAAGCGTATTTTGGCGGTGATCGCAAAGCGGCGGTGAGTCGTGAACTGACCAAGATGTTTGAGGAAAATGTCACAGATACCTTGGATAATTTAATTATCCATTTTAGTGCAAAGCAGGTAAAAGGGGAGATCGTAATAGTGGTGGAAGGGAAA
>CANHIR010000101.1 GCA_947461015.1 Bacteroidota bacterium
CTCTTCATAACCTACATATCCTGGAGGCGCACCAATTAAACGAGACACCGCAAATTTTTCCATGTACTCACTCATGTCAATGCGAATTAACGCTTCTTCTGAGTCAAACATATTTCTTGCCAATGCACGTGCTAATTCAGTTTTACCAACCCCTGTAGGACCTAAGAAAATAAAAGTACCAATTGGTTTTTTGGGATCTTTTAAACCTACTCTATTACGTTGAATGGCTTTAACTACTTTGCTAATGGCATCATCCTGGCCAATCACCATTCCTTTCATATCGTCGGCCATCTTGCGCAACTTTGTGGTTTCTGCTTCCACCATACGCTTCACCGGTATGCCCGTCATCATGCTAATGACTTCGGCAATATTTTCTTCATTAATGGGGAAGCGTGCTGTTTTGCTTTCCTCCTCCCAATTTTGTTTTGCCTTATCTAATGCTTCCCCTAATTTCTTTTCGGTATCTCTTAAGCTAGCAGCTTCTTCAAAGCGCTGGCTTTTAACTACCTTATTTTTCTCTTCCTTAACTTCTTCAATTTGTTTTTCTAAGTCCACGATGTCCTGCGGTACATTAATATTTTTTAAATGCACGCGAGCACCTACTTCATCCAGTACGTCAATGGCTTTATCTGGTAATAATCGGTCCGTCATATAACGGTCACTTAATTTTACACAAGCTTCAATGGCTTCTTGATCATAAACCACACTGTGATAATCCTCGTATTTGGATTTGATATTGTTTAATATAGTAATGGTATCCTCCACACTTGGTGGCTCAATAATTACTTTTTGGAAACGACGATCCAATGCACCATCTTTTTCAATATGCATTCTGTACTCATCTAATGTAGAAGCACCAATACATTGCAATTCACCACGCGCCAATGCTGGTTTAAATATATTAGAAGCATCTAATGAACCGCTTGCTCCACCTGCTCCAACAATGGTATGTATTTCGTCAATGAATAAAATAACATCTCTGTTTTTTTCAAGCTCATTCATAATGGCTTTCATACGCTCTTCAAACTGACCACGGTATTTTGTACCAGCTACTAAAGCGGCTAAGTCTAATGAAATAACTCGCTTATCAAATAGCACGCGGCTTACTTTTCTTTGCACAATTCTTAAAGCCAATCCCTCCACAATGGCAGTCTTACCCACCCCTGGTTCACCAATTAAAATTGGATTGTTCTTTTTACGACGACTTAAAATTTGACTTACTCTTTCAATTTCTGCTTCACGGCCTACAATTGGATCCAAGGCATCCATTTCAGCAAGCTTGGTAATGTCACGACCAAAATTATCTAGTACAGGCGTTTTTGATTTATTCGGTGCTCCTGATTTTGCTTTTGAGCCCACTCCAAATGGACCTCCTTTTTTCTCGTCTTCAAATTCATCGTCAGCATCATCCGGAAATTCTGATCTAGGATTTTCTGAAGAACGACCCGTTCTACTAGAACGGTCCACATCATCCATACCTGAAGGCGAAGAGCCAACCATACCTAACTCATTGCGGAACAGGTCATAATCTACATCAAATTGATTTAAAATTTGAGTTGCAATATTTTCCTTGTTCTTTAAGATACTTAACAATAAATGCTCTGTTTCCACCATCGGACTTTTAAGCGCCTTGGCTTCTAATACCGTAACCCTAATTACTTTTTCGGCCTGCTTAGTGAGCGGTAAGCTATTAATATTGGCTACGTTTTTACCTGACTTGTCTTTTACTGCCAGCTCAATTTCCTTTCTTAAGTCGGTTAAATTCACATTTAACTGTCTTAATACCCTTATAGCCGTGTTTTCTTGATCCCTTATTAACCCTAGCATAAGATGCTCGGCCCCAATAAAATCGTTGCCTAATCTTAGCGCTTCCTCTCGGCTATAAGAAATGATTTCCTTAACTTGTGTTGAAAAATTATTATCCATAAATTTATATTGGAGCTGTTACAAGAATAACGAATATTTTTGACCTAAAGTATGTTCTAGTATTACTTGTTTTCAACCTTTTTATTATGACACAAATTCAATACCAAACCGACACTAAGGAGAAATTTACTGTTATTACCATTCTCAATACTGAACTTAGTTCAAATCTCGTGCCAGAATTGGCCAATTTGACGTCGAAATGGGGAAATACCCCTCCAAAAAACTTGGTTTTGAACCTTAAAAACGTGCAAAACTGGGATGAGGCAGTAATTGAACAAATTGCCACAGCCCAAGGACAATTTTATGAACAAAACACTTCCTTTGTAATCTGTGCCTTATCTACTAAACTTTTCGACATTTTAGACAAAACTGATTATGCCGAACTACTTAATATGACACCTACCGAATCGGAGGCCTGGGACATTGTTCAAATGGAAGAAATTGAGCGTGAATTATTAGATAGCGACGACATGGAATTTTCAGTTCAAGAAGAGAAATAAACTTTATTTTCGCCGCCATGATTACCTCACAGACCATACAGCAAATTACCAGTCGAATTGATATCATCGATGTGGTTGGGGAATTTGTGAAATTGAAAAAAAGAGGTACCAATTATATAGGCAACTGCCCTTTTCATAACGAAAAATCACCCTCCTTTACCGTTTCCCCTGCAAAGGAAATATACAAATGTTTTGGTTGCGGTAAAAGTGGCAACACCATCACTTTTTTGATGGAGCATGAAAAATATAGTTATGTAGAAGCATTAAGATGGCTAGCAACTAGGTATAATATAGAAATTGAGGAAACGGAAACTAGCCCTGCGCAAAAAATGGCACAGCAGGTGGCCGATAGCATTTATGCAATCAATCATTTTGCCATGGAATGGTTTGCCAAACAATATTGGGAAACCGAACTAGGCGAAACCATTGCTCAAAGTTACATGCAACACCGTGGTTTTTTAAAACCCATTGTTGAAAAATTTAAAATTGGTTACAACCCTTCCGACCGTGATGGATTGGCAAAAGCATTAATCCAAAATCAATTTAATCCTGAACTTTTTGCAAGGACAGGTTTAGTGGTGGAAAGAAACGGTGAATGGCAGGACAATTACAGAGACCGTATTATTTTCCCAATACATAATACCACTGGAAAAATTATTGGTTTTGGTGCAAGACAAATTGCAAAAAACGATCGCTCTCCTAAATACATAAATACCCCAGAGAATGAAATTTATGTAAAAAGTAAAATTTTATATGGTTCTTATTTTGCCCGCAATTCCATTAACAGCAATGATGAATGTTTACTGGTAGAAGGTTATACAGATGTGGTAAGTTTACACCAAGCTGGTATTGAAAATGTAGTGGCAAGTGGTGGTACTTCTTTAACCATGGACCAATTGAGGCTCATAAAAAAATACACCCAAAATTTAACCATTATTTATGATGGAGACAGTGCTGGTGTGAAAGCTGCATTGCGTGGACTAGACATGGCTTTAGAAGAAGGACTCAATGTTCAGTTGGTATTAATCCCTGATAATGAGGATCCGGATAGTTATGTAAATAAAGTAGGCCCGGATGCATTTAGGGCATTTGTACAAAGCAATAAAAAAGACTTTGTTTTATTCCAATTGGAAGTACAGTTACAGGATGTGGGAAGTGATTTAAACAAGAAAAACATTTTAGTCAATCAAATTGCAGAGACTTTAAGTAAAATAAATAAGGCCGAGGATTTTACAAAGTTGCAGGAATATGTTAGAAAATGTTCCTCCCTATTGCGCATAGACGAAACGGGTTTAACCCAGTTGGTGAATAAGTTTAAGCGTGATAAAATAGTTAAGGAAGAAAAGAAAATGTCTTACGACGAAGCAGCTATTTTAATGCCTGCTTTCCAAAATGCCGAAACGGAAGACTCCAATCTTGGCTTATTTACAGACACCGATTTAACACATGAAAAGCATTTGATTAAACTACTTATAGAAAATGGTATTGAAAAAAGCGAAGGAGCTAAGTTTATTGCACAATATATTTTTGATGAAATTGAGGGTTTTCCATTAGAACAGGCTGATATGATTTATTTAATGGAAGCCTATAAGAAATGGTTTTACGAAGGTAAAATGCCCAATGGAAAAACAATGCAATACCACGAGGATGAACGTGTTCAAAAATGGGTGGTAGCCTTGTTTGAACCAGAACAGGAGTTAAGTTCTAGATGGAATGAGAAGCTAGGCATTAAAGTAAAAGAAGTGGAAAAGGATATCATGTTGGAAATAAATAAAAGCCTCTTATATTTTAAGCTTCGAAAAATTAAGAAAATGATACATCTTAATCAGGCCGATTTGGAAAATGCAAAAGAATCGGATCAGTTGCAGTTATTACAAATTCACAAGCATTTAAAAGGCGTTGAAAAGGAATTGACAGCAACTTTAGGAACCGTTATTTACAAATAATTGTAAAAGCAATTGCTACTTAATAAAAAAGCCACTACCTAAATAGTGGCTTTAGTTATACTTACTAACTAATCATTTTACATTTTAATAGACGTCTAAGCTTCTCTCATTCAGTGTAACTACTTTTCGGAAGGATTGTTCTTTCCTGCTAATAATTTTTGCAAAGTAGCTTCTAAACGCTTTTGTTTGGTTTCCTCTTTCTTTGCACCCTGAATCCAACTTAAATATTCCTTTTGGTTGATGACAGAAAGGGTACTAAAAAAATCTCTTGCCTCGTCGTGCGCAGCTAAAATTTTATCTAACTCTATTGGTAAGGCAATAATTCTTTTTTCAAAATCATCTACCTTTATATCGGCCGCTTTAAATTCAACAAAAGTTCTATTCTTATTTGGCAATTGATCCACTTTCTTAAATCGCATTGCCGTCCAAACATGATCCAAGGTTACTTGACGAATGGCTTCATATTCGTTTTTTGAAAGAATTTCCCAGCTTGCATCCCTATTTAAATCAGAAACTATCTTTGAACTCGTCTTTGGATATGCAATCCATAATTTACTTTCTGGATGTAAAGCAGAGAAAACTTCTTTTAAGATATTGTTTAACTGAAGCTGATTAATCGCAAAAATCAACGCATAATCTATCTTCCTTGTTTTTAATAAAGGGGTGATATTTTTATTGTAATTTAATTTTGCGAATTGTTTCTCAATTGAGGAAGGCAACCCTTGAATCAGTAAATTTTTCTCTTCTTTCAACTGCAACTTCTCTAAAATATGCTGAGGACCTGTCATAATAAAAAATATTAAGGGAGGGCAAAGTTACTAAATTCTAAGTTAGTATAATTAATAAACCAATAAAAAGATATAAATAATTGAAAATCAGCTACTTAGAATTCTAAGCTTTGTTCTTGTTTCTAAACAAAGGCACCTTACTTTCAGTGCCATTTAGTATTCTGGTTATATTCTTTTGGTGGGTAATTACCACCATGAGGGCTACGATTATTGCAAATAAGCGATACATGGTTTCTTTTTCATTAAAAATGAATAAGATAAGTACCATAAAAGCGACACCTGCAAGCATTGAACTTAAGGAAACAAAACGGGTTGTAATTAAGGTTAAAGCAAAAACAACCAAACACAATACAGCTACTAATGGTTGAATAGCTATGGCCATTCCTAAAATGGTTGCTACTCCCTTGCCACCTCTAAATTCTGCCCAAATTGGAAAAATATGGCCAATTACAGAAGCCATCCCAAGGATGATCATGAAATTTGTACGAGCAAGTTCATCTGTTAAATAGAATGGTGTTAAAATATATAAGGAAGTTGCTATTACTCCTTTACTTACATCTACAAGCATCACAAAACTCCCCCATTTAGATCCTAAAACCCGGAAAGTGTTAGTGGCACCTGCGTTTCCACTACCATAGTTTCTAATATCTATATCAAAAACATACTTACTTACCCATACCGATGTTGGTATGGATCCAATTAAATATGCAATGATGACTAATATTGATTCGTTCATAGTTTCCTGATTGGGACATACAAATATACGCCCAAAAAGTTTAATGATTTGTTAACATAGGAGTTAAAAATGACTAAAATCTAATTCAGCCTTAGATAATTATCTAATGAAAAGCAGGCTAATCCAGCCGTTCATTTGCTTTTGTTTTTGGAAAATCCAATCATGATTAGCGGCTAGATGAATCATATCTTCCTGATCTTCAATAAGTAACCCACTTAAAACCAATTCGCTACCAGATTTACCAGCTGCTGAAAGTGCTTCCATATTGGCTTCAATAATATGTCTATTGACATTAGCTAGAATTATTTCGAACTTTTCATTTTGAGCAGCTGTTTCCACTTTTTTGATGCTGATAACTGAACTTTCATTGTTTTGGAGGTTTTCAATGGCATTCTCAACACACCAGTCGTCATTGTCAACGCCAAGCACCGCTGTTGCTCCTAACTTTTCGGCTAAAATGGCCAAAATACCGGTACCCGTTCCAAAATCATAAACGGTTTTACCTTTAAAATCCATCTCGGCCATCATTTGCATTACCGTGTAAGTGGTTCCATGGTGCCCCGTTCCAAAGCTCATTTTAGGGGTAATATTAATTTCATATTGTACTGCTGGTTCAAAACTTGGATGAAAATGGGCACGGATGCCAACAAAGTCTCCTACCCTAACAGGCTCAAAATTAGACTCCCAAATAGCATTCCAATTTTCTTCCTTAATAACTGATTTTGAATACTTTAAATTATATTGATTAAATATTATTTCTAATTCTTTTTCTAAATTTCCAACCTCAAATTCCGTGCTTAAAATAAAGGTCTTGCAATGTCCAGCCCCTTCCCCAAGTCCCGCTGTTGTCCCAAGTACACTACTCATGCCAACGCCATTATTTATGCCCGTAGCTGCCTCCTC
>CANHIR010000102.1 GCA_947461015.1 Bacteroidota bacterium
AAATGGGACTCGAACCCGCGACCTGCTGATTACAAATCAGCTGCTCTACCAACTGAGCTATTCCGGCTTATCTAAATCCCACAAAAGAGCACTCCCAATTTTTTGGATGGCAAAGGTAATGGAATTCTTTATTTATCAAAATTTTAGATGATTTTTTTATCCTATTTTTTAATGTTTTGGGGAGATTTCTTGATAAATACCCATTATCCCCTATTACAACCCATAAAAAAGGGCCCAATTGGGCCCTTTTTTTCAACCTTGAAAACGAAAATGTGTAATATTTATGCTGCTAGCTTCTCTTTTTTCTTCTTTAACTGATTGATCACTGCATCAAATGCTTGCTCAAAAGATGCTTCAAATGATTTTGAACTGGTTTTTACGAAACAATTTTGCTTCGGAACATGGATATTAATTTCAACCACTTTGTCCTTAATTGCATGTACTAAATTGTCTAATTTTAAGAACACATCAATCTTGGTTATTCGGTCATGAAAAGTGGCAAGTTTTTGAACTTTTTTTTCTACAAAATCTAATAGCTTTTCGTCTGCATCAAAATGCACGGTTTGAATGTTAATGTTCATAATTAATTATTTAAAAATGTAAACGAATAAAAGAACTGGCCAGGATACAAAATCTCCTCCTGCCCTATTAAGTTACGACTTTAGCTACAGAAAAAAAACAATTACCCTATTTTAAGAAAACTTTAGGAATAGCCATTCAATGAATTAGGCCTTTGGATGTGCTTTTGCGAAAACCTCTTTTAGTTTCTCTATGGTGTTGTGCGTATAAACTTGAGTGGCTGCAAGGCTTGCGTGGCCAAGTAATTCCTTAACTGCATTTAAATCGGCGCCATTATTCATTAAATGGGTGGCAAAACTATGTCTTAATACGTGTGGGCTTTTCTTTTGCAAAGTAGTAACTTGTGATAAGTAAAATTTTACAAAAGTATAAATCGCTCTGGGCTGCAATGCCTTTCCTTTTTCAGTGACAAATAAATGAGGATTTCCACTAGCTTCCGATGGCTTTTCTTGTATATATTTTTTTAACTCCGTTGCCAATGCTGGACTAATGGGAAGTATCCTTTCCTTGTTTCCTTTTCCCAATACTTTGATAATGCGTTTTGGTATATCTAATTGGGTTTCTTTACAATTTATTAATTCACTTAAACGCATTCCAGTTGCATAAAATAACTGAATCACCATTTTCTCGGTATACCCTTTCCACCCTTCTGCGAATTCCAAATTAGTAAGTAACTGCTCCATGTCGTTTTCGGCAACAAATGCAGGTAAGCGTTTATTTACCTTAGGGCTAATTACCGTGTCCATTGGACTCTTCGTTAATTCCCCTTGTTGTATTTGGTATTTAAAAAAAGATTTTAAGGAAGATATCTTTCTATTTAAAGTTTTTCCAGTCCTCTCCTCCTCCTTCATACCTGCAAGCCAGGAACGCACCATGGTGCCAGTTAGTTGTGTAAACGGAACCCCTTCATATTGTGTTTCAATAAAATCAAAGAATTGAATTAGGTCCCCGGAATAAGCCGTGATGGTATGCATTGAATAACGCTTCTCAAACTGGAGATGAGCCAGGAATGCATTCAGCGGTGTATAGCGGGTTTGAGAGATCATTGTTACCTTAAAGATAATAAAAAAAAACCCAGCTTTTAAGGCTAGGAATGAGTTTAAAAATAGTGCTTAGAAAAGTAAAAAGCCCCGATAAAGGGGCTTTAAAATATTTAAGCGGATTTTTTCGAGTCTTTATATTTAAATGAAAGACGCTAAAAAAATTATCCCTCGATTTTTCCGGAGAAAATCTGCTGCTTGTAAATCGCTTTCAAAACTTGGAAACGACGCTTAACTGAAGGCTTAGTGAAAGCTTGACGCTCACGTAATTTCAATAAAGTCTTACTCTTCTCAAATTTCTTCTTGTACTTTTTAAGTGCTTTGTCGATGTTCTCGCAGTCTTTTGAATCAATAATTAACATAATATATACCTCCTCAGGCGTTTTTTTTAATTGGATGGCAAAGATAAGACTCTAGTTGAATTATCCAAATTTCTATTCAAATTTATATTTACCCTTATTTACAGCCCAGATTGAATGTCCTTCCCCTTTAAGGCCCCCGATATAGCTTGATCCATGGCACGCTCTGCAAAGGGACGGGTTACATCATTCAATTCCTCGGTTTTTGTCTGAATTAAATGCTTGTCTTCCATGGTAATAGCCAATTGAAGTGCCTGCATTGCATTTGCCGAAGCGGTTAATTCATCCTTGGTTAAAATGGATGCATTTTTGGTTAAAAATTTTTCTGTTACGGACAACATTTGTTCTGCTTCTGTCCTAGCTTCTACCAATGCCCTCATAGCAATATCTTCCTTCGCATGGGTGATGCTTTCCATTAATCTTTGTTCCACCTCCTCATCCGTTAATCCATACTGAGGTTTAATATCTATTGTTTGTGTAACCCCACTTCTTAGTTCTTTCGCACTTACTTGTAAAATGCCGTCCGCATTGATCAAAAAATTGACATCTACTTTTGGAAGCCCTGCTGGCATTGCAGGAATACCCGTTAAGGTAAATTCACCCAGTTTACGATTGTCTTTCACCAAATCACGCTCTCCTTGATATACTGCAATTTGAATCCCCGATTGAGCATCTTTTTGCGTTGTATATTGCCTTCCTGCTTTTGTTGGAATTTTCGAATTTCTTGGAAGTAACACATCCATTAATCCACCCATGGTTTCAATGCCTAAACTTAATGGTGTGATATCTAGTAGTAACATGGATTGATTATTCCCCGCTAATATATCGGCTTGCACTGCTGCGCCAAGTGCTACCACTTCATCCGGATTCACTGAATCATTTACTTCTTGATTAAAAAATTGCGACACTGTTTTTTTAACAAGCGGCACTCTTGTACTTCCTCCTACCATTAATACCGTATTAATATCTGACACTTGTAAACCTGCGTCTTGCATAGCATTTTTACAACAATCCATGGTCTTGTCCACAATGGGTTGTACTAATTTTTCAAATATGTCTTTTGTAATTGTAATTTTTTCTCCGGCAAATTCAGTTTCAAAAATAGGATGGTTGGATAAATGAATTTTTGCTTTTTCAGCGGAAATTCTTAGTTGTTGTTTGAGTACTTTATGATCCTCTAAATTATCTAATGACCATTGTTTCATCCAATATTCAATAATAGCCCTATCTAAATCATCTCCTCCTAAATAAGTATCTCCATTGGTACTTAAAACTTCAAATATGCCGTTTGCAATTCTTAAAATAGAAATGTCAAAAGTTCCTCCACCTAAATCATATACAGCAATTGTTTTTTCTTCCATTGGATCTAAGCCAAGTCCATACGCAAGGCTTGCTGCTGTTGGTTCGTTGATGATTCTTAAAACATCTAATCCGGCTAAACGGCCTGCATCACGAGTGGCTTGCCTTTGTGCATCATTAAAATAGGCTGGAACGGTAATCACTGCTTTTGTGACAGGTGTTTTTAAAATATGTTCTGCACGTTTTTTAAGCTCTTCTAAAATATATCCGCTTAATTCAATGGGAGAATAAAATTTATTTCCAACTTGCACTTTTACCAAACTGTCCGTATTATCGTCAATAACTTTATAAGCAAAAAAATCTTGATGATTTTGTATGTCATTGTAACTTTTACCCATCAAACGTTTGGCACTAAAAATGGTATTTTTGGGGTCCGTTTCTAAGAAAGGTTTTGCGCGCTCTCCCACTTCCACATTTCCATATTCATCAAAGTGAACAATACTTGGTACAATACTACTTCCATCAAACTCCTTTAAAGCAGTTGGTAGTTTTGTATCTGGATGTATAATGGCAACCAAACTATTGGTAGTCCCTAAGTCAATACCTACAATCATTTCAGCTTGTTGCAAACTACCAGTAGCAATATTTATTCCAATCTTGGCCATTCAAAAAATTTTACAAATGTACATTTACCCCAATCATTAAGGGTTGCGAATTAAGGAATGATTTATTTGCGCGTAGATATCAAATGAGTTCTTGAAAAGGTATCATGCAATGGCTTGTCGTTCCAAGCCATTCCAAACATCGTAATTAAGGAAGTTCGCAGGATCGCTCGAATTAGGACTTGAACAATATTTGGTCTTTTCATATTTAATGAAACCACTTTTGTTCGGGTAATCATTTTTGCTGGCGTTTGGCAAAAAACAAACTCAAATAAAAATGTATACACAAATATGGTGGCAAAGAAAAAATAGCCATATCTATAGGGCGTATAGTTCCAATAAATTACCTGAAAGTTATACCATTGGTAGAGTAGGTAACTTAAAATAAAGCTGAAAAATGTATCGAGGAAAAAGTGCATTATCCTTGTTCCTTCGCCAATTCTGGTAGATGTTGGGTTCATGATGCAAAAATATTGCTTTTTAGTAGTTAAATTTGTGGAAAGTATTAGAATATGACATTAGTGCAAGAACTACGCTGGAGAGGTATGATTCAGGATATTATGCCTGGTACAGAGGAGCTTTTTGAAAAAGAGATGGTATCTGGGTATATCGGATTTGACCCCACTTCGGATAGTTTGCATATAGGCAGCTTAGTGCCCATTTTATTATTGGTTCATTTACAAAAAGCTGGGCATAAACCATTTGCTTTGGTGGGCGGCGCTACCGGAATGGTAGGTGATCCTAGTGGAAAGAGTGAAGAAAGAAATTTATTAAGTGAAGAAACCTTAGCATATAATATTGCAGGCGTAAAAAAACAATTGTCTCATTTTTTAGATTTTAATAGCGGCACAAAAAATGCAGCCGAACTCGTAAACAACTACGATTGGTTTAAGGATTTTAATTTTTTACACTTTATTAGAGACGTAGGCAAGCATATCACCGTAAACTATATGATGGCAAAGGATAGTGTGAAAAAAAGAATTGAAGGAGATACGGGTATGAGTTTTACGGAATTCACCTACCAGTTGGTACAGGGTTATGATTTTTACTGGTTGTATCAAAATAAAAATTGCAAACTACAAATGGGTGGTAGCGATCAGTGGGGCAATATCACAACAGGTACAGAATTAATTCGTAGGAAGACAGGAGGAGAAGCTTTCGCATTTACTTGTCCATTAATCACTAAAGCGGACGGAGGAAAATTTGGTAAAACAGAAAAAGGAAATGTTTGGTTAGATGCAAAGAAAACTTCACCTTATCAGTTTTATCAGTTTTGGTTAAACGCAAGTGATGAAGATGCCATCAAGTGGATTAAAATATTTACTTTATTATCCCCTGCCGTTATTGATGCACTAATTACTGAACACAACACTGCTCCACAAGTAAGAAGCTTACAAAAAGCGTTGGCAGCAGAACTAACCAAGTTTGTACATAGCGAAGCAGATTTAAATTTTGCTATTAAAGCTACTGAAATATTATTTGGCAATGCCACTACCGAAGTGTTACAATCCTTAAACGAGGAACAACTATTACAAGTAATGGAAGGGGTCCCAACGGTAAATGTAACGGTAGCTCAATTGCAAGAGGGTTATGATTTAATTAGCCTTTTAGCCGATACACAAATATTCCCAAGCAAGGGGGAAGCACGAAAAATGTGGCAGGCAGGTGGCTTAAGTATTAACAAAGAAAAAGTAAGTGCTGAATTTACAACAGTTACTACAGCACAGTTATTACAAGGGAAATATATGTTATTGCAAAAAGGAAAGAAAAATTATTATTTAGTGATGGCTAGTTAATAAAAAAAGCCTCCAAAATTTTGGAGGCTTTTTTTATTATTCATCAATTCATTAACCGGTAATTTATTGAATTGCTTTCCACATCTCATCCGCAACAAATGCGTTCCCTTTTGCATTTAAATGTACTCTATCAGATGTTAAAATGCCTCTATCTAAATTTTTAGGATTGTTTGCTACACTATATTCATGAAATGATTTTCTCAAATCTACTAAACCAAGTGAATTGTCTGCAGCATACTTTCTTATCCAGTTACTATACATGTTCAAGTCGCCATCTTGGCTATTAGAAAAATCGGTACGCTCCCCTATGGCAGCCGGCGTAACCACTACCACTTTTGCCCCTGTAGCTTGTATTTTTTTTACTACTGCATCATAAAATTTTCCATATTTATCATAATCGGTACCCGTTCCAAAATCGGCTTTATGCCAAACATCGTTCACGCCAACCCAAATTACTACTACATCTGGATGCTGAGAAAGCACATCTTTTTCTAAACGCAAATACAAATCATAAATTTTATTTCCACTCACTCCGGCACCAACCAATTCGTATTTTTCTGCTAGCCCTTTTTTAACTAAATCTTGTTGTATTAGATCAATATAACCGCCCTTATTCACACCTGCTTCTGTAATTGAATCTCCAAAAAATACAATTTTTTTCTTTTTCTCCCCTTTAAATGAAAACAAGAACAAGCAGCCAATAAAAGTAGTTAGAAGCAATAATTTACCCATCATAATTCGTATCGTTTAAGTTTTGAAATCTAATTAGCAACATAAGTTAGTACAAAATGATAATAATGCCCCAAAATGACATAAAAATTTGGAAAATTTTGCCCCTACCCCTATTTTTGCACTCCATTCAAAGAATGGCATAGGGATTGCCTGATTGTGTAACGGTAGCACGACTGTTTTTGGTGCAGTTTGTCTTGGTTCGAATCCAGGTCAGGCAACCAAAGAAAAGCCTCAACGAAAGTTGGGGCTTTTTTAAT
>CANHIR010000103.1 GCA_947461015.1 Bacteroidota bacterium
AAACCTATTAAGGATTTACCAAAGGAGCAATTGGATTTAATTTTATTTGGGGATAAAGACATTACCAATTCACTGGATTTAGATTTAAACGACGAAAATATACCTGATGCTTATACGGGAAGTTATGAAGGCATTGTTTCTATGTTAAAGCGCTGGTTTACTTCTTCGCAAAGTACCGATCATTTAAAAGGATGGGTGGAAAGCTTTATGGAATTGAATTCATGTAGTGCATGTGGAGGAACCAAGTTAAGAAAAGAGAGTTTGTGGTTTAAAGTAAATGAACAAAATATTGCAGCATTAAATGATATGCATTTGGATGTTTTACAAAAATGGTTTTTGGAGCTTCCAAAAAAGTTAGATAAAAAGGACACACAAATTGCAGCAGGGATATTAAAAGAAATTGACGATCGCATTTCCTTTTTAATGAATGTGGGCTTGTCCTATTTGTCATTAAGCCGACCCTCTAAATCATTGAGTGGTGGAGAGTCGCAACGTATTCGATTGGCAACACAAATTGGCTCTCAATTACAAGGCATCACGTATATATTAGATGAGCCAAGTATTGGATTGCACCAAAGAGACAATCAAAGATTGATTACTGCATTAAAACAGTTAAGAGATATAGGCAATACGGTACTAGTAGTAGAACATGATAAGGATATTATGATGGCTTCAGACTATTTAGTAGATATTGGCCCTCGTGCAGGGATTCATGGTGGACATATTGTTGCACAAGGAACGCCTAAAGAAATATTAAAATCAAAATCAGAAACCGCATTGTATTTAGCGGGTAAGAAAATGATTGAACTGCCTTCGGAAAGAAGAAAGGGTAATGGAAAAATAATTTCCATTAAAGGGGCTACGGGAAATACATTACGTAAAGTAGATTGTGATTTTCCATTGGGTAAATTTATTGTGGTATCGGGGGTGAGTGGCAGTGGTAAGAGTACTTTAATTAATGAAACCCTTTATCCTATTTTATCACAGTTCTGTTACAATAGTAAAACCAAACCCATGCCTTATAGTAAGGTAAGTGGTTTAGAACTTATTGATAAAGTAATTGAAATAGATCAATCACCTATTGGAAGAACTCCAAGAAGTAATCCAGCCACTTATTGCGGCTTCTTTACCGATATCAGAACTTTATTTGCATCGGTACCTGAAGCAAAAATTAGGGGATATCAAGCAGGCCGTTTTTCTTTTAATGTTAAAGGGGGAAGATGTGAGGTATGTGAAGGAGGTGGTATGCGCGTGATTGAAATGAATTTTTTACCTGATGTTTATGTGCATTGTGAAAAATGTGGTGGCAAAAGATACAACCGTGAGACTTTAGAAATCAGGTACAAGGGAAAGTCTATCAGTGATGTATTGAATATGACAGTGGAAGAAGCTTGTGAATTTTTCCAAGCCGTTCCATTTATTTATAGAAAAGTAAAAGTATTACAAGAAGTAGGATTAGGATATATTACTTTAGGACAATCGGCAGTTACCTTAAGTGGTGGGGAAGCACAACGCGTGAAACTAGCAACAGAATTGGGTAAAAAAGACACGGGTAAAACATTTTATATTCTCGACGAGCCTACTACTGGCTTACATTTTCAGGATATTAAATTATTAATTGGCGTTTTAGACCGATTAGTAGAAAGAGGCAATACTGTTTTAGTAATTGAACACAATATGGATGTGATTAAAGTAGCAGATCATATTATTGACCTAGGTCCAGAAGGTGGAAGTGGGGGCGGTGTGATTCAATTTGTGGGAACTCCCGAGGAGATGATTAAAAAATCAAAATCGCATACGGCGAAATATTTGGAAATAGAAATGAAGTAATTTACTTTCTAATCATGGGGATATGCTCAATCTCATCCTCGTAATACATTTCACCTGCTTGTTCCCATCCTAATTCACCATAGAATTTCTTTAGGTATAATTGTGCGCCAATTTTAATAGGATGCTTCCCAAATAATCTTTCGCATTCAGCAATGGAATATTGCATTAATGCCTTGCCAGCACCAATACCTCTATGTCTTGGTGATCCCACCACACGACCAATACTTTGATAACCAGGATAACTTTGATCAACATCAAATAAGCGTGTAGTGGCAATTAATTCACCATCCAGCCAGCCCATGGTATGGTATGCTTTTTGGTCATTATTGTCCATGTCTAAAAAGACACAATTTTGTTCAACAACAAACACTTCACTTCTAAGCCTTAAAATGCGATAAAGCTCATCAACACTAAGTTCGGAGAAATGCTTAGTGCTCCATTGGATATTGGCTGTATTTGACATAGCTACAAAATTAAGGCTTTGGCCAAACTCTTTGCTAATATTGATGGCAATCCCAATATATTTTTGCAATTTTGCCCAAATTATTCCCCACCATGACTAAAAAAGTTGCCATTATAGGAGCAGGTCCAGCAGGTTTAACTGCTGCGTATTTGTTAGGTAAAGCAAAACAGGATGTAACGGTATTTGAAAAAGATCCACAATACGTGGGGGGTATTTCAAGAACAGAGTCATATAAGGGCTATCATTTTGATATTGGAGGTCACCGTTTTTTTTCCAAATCAAAAGAAGTAGAAGATTTTTGGACTGAAATTTTAGCAGACGAATTATTAGAGCGTCCAAGAAGCTCTCGTATATTTTACAATAAAAAGTTTTTTGCGTATCCTTTAGCTGCATTTGAAGCATTGATGAAGTTGGGCATTTTTGAAAGCTTTCTTTGCGTGATGAGTTATTTAAATGCCAAATTGTTTCCTGTAAAAGATCCTCAAAATTTTGAAGACTGGGTAACGAATCAGTTTGGTAAGCGTTTATTTAATATTTTCTTTAAAACCTATACCGAAAAAGTGTGGGGTATTCCTTGTAAGGAAATCTCTGCCGACTGGGCAGCACAAAGAATTAAAGGATTGTCTTTAAGTAGCGCCGTTTGGAACGCTTTGTTTAAGCCAAGTGGTAAAAAGAGCAAAGGAGATGTCATTAAGACTTTGATTGATTCTTTCCGTTATCCAAAACGTGGGCCGGGTATGATGTGGGAAGAGTGTGTAGTAAAGAGCAAAGCATTGGGCGTTAAAATTGAGATGAATACGGGTGTAAATAAAATTGAGCGTCTACAAAATAACACATGGAATGTGCATACCAGTCATGGAGCCGTTTTAGCGGGCTTTGATTATGTATTGTCTTCAGCTCCAATGCGTGAATTAATTCCTGCAGTGGCACCAGCATTTTCTCCAGCAGCATTGCATGCAGCGAGTCAACTAAAATATCGTGACTTTTTAACAGTGGTATTAATATGTAAGGACCAGGATGCATTTAATGACAACTGGATTTATATTCATGAGCCAAATGTGAAAGTAGGTCGTATTCAAAACTTTAAGTCTTGGAGTCCTTATATGGTGCCGGATCCTGAAATGGCTTGTTATGGATTAGAGTATTTCTGTTTTGAAGGAGATGGATTGTGGACCAGTAGCAATGAGGATTTGATTGCATTGGGTACCAAAGAGATTGATCAAATTGGATTAACAAAACCTTCGGCTATTGTGGATGGTTATGTGGTAAGACAACCAAAAGCTTATCCTGTATACGATCATGAATACAAGGATCATTTAAATACGATACGTGAAGCCTTAAAGGAATATAAAGGACTTTATTTAGTAGGTCGTAATGGTATGCATAAATACAATAACCAGGATCATAGTATGATGACTGCCATGTTGGCTGCGAAGAACATTATTGCAGGCACAGAAGTATATGATTTATGGGATGTAAATGAAGACGCTGAATACCACGAGGGTGGAGATAGAGGCGCAGCCTCAGGCATTGTAGGTCGCGCAGTTCCGGAGAAGATTTAATAACCGTATTTACCTTTCCAACGCTCCTGCAAGAACTTTTTAAGTTCTTCTTCTCTTGCATTTTTTTGGGGCTTGTAAAATGCAGTACCTTTTATTTCATTAGGTAAATATTCCTGTGCTAAAAAATTGTTTTCGCCTAAATGGGAATACTGATAGTCCTTGCCGTAATCCATATCCTTCATTAATTTAGTAGGCGCATTGCGTAAATGCAATGGAACGGGTAGGTTGCCTGTTTTTTGAACTATGGCAAGTCCGTTGGAAATGGCTTCATAAGATGCATTGCTTTTTGCTGAACTTGCTAAGTAAATAGCGCATTGAGAAAGGATGATTCTACTTTCTGGATATCCAATTTTATTGACAGCATCAAAGCAGCTGTTGGCAAGTAACAATGCATTGGGGTTAGCATTGCCAATATCCTCACTCGCAAAAATAAGCATACGTCTAGCAATGAATTTTACATCTTCACCACCTGCAATCATGCGTGATAACCAGTAAATGGCACCATTGGGATCGGAGCCCCGCATGCTTTTTATAAAGGCCGAAATAATATCGTAATGTTGTTCTCCATTTTTATCATACAATGCAATATTGGTTTGCGCCACTTGCATCACCCATTCGTCAGTTAATATTAACGCATCGTTATTTTGATTCGTGCCAATTAATGCTTCAATAGAAAGTTCTAGTAAGTTTAATAATTTACGTCCATCACCACCCGACAACTGAAACAAGGCTTCTGTTTCTTTAATTTCAATTGTATGATTTTTAAATAAGTCATCTTTTTCAACTGCCTGCTGAACTAGTTTTGTTAAACCAGTTTTATCTAAAGCTTTTAATATGAATACTTGACACCTACTTAATAAGGCGCTATTTACTTCAAAGCTTGGGTTTTCGGTGGTGGCACCTATTAAGGTGATAATGCCTTTTTCAACTGCGCCTAGCAATGCGTCCTGTTGTCCTTTATTAAATCGGTGTATCTCGTCTATAAATAAAATGGCACCGTCCTTAGATTTTGCTTCCTCAATTACTTCTCTTAATTCCTTAACACCACTGCTAATGGCACTAAGTTGATAATAAGCACTGTTAAAAGTAGTTGCAATAATATTCGCTAAGGTAGTTTTTCCAACACCAGGAGGTCCCCATAAAATCATGGAAGGCACTTTCCCTTTTTGAATTGATTTTTGCAGGACACTATTTTCCCCCGACAAATGTTCCTGCCCCACTAAATCGGAAAGTATTTGTGGACGTAAACGTTCTGCTAAAGGGATGGCTTGGTTCATTGCATAAATGGTTATACAAGCTAGTCTATTTAAAGAGGGTACTATTTTTTTTCAATAATCTAAAAGTCATTATTATATGCAGCAGCCCTGTGGAGCCAATTAACAAGAAAATAAATGCAATTATTTTGAATATTTTTAAAATATATGCCGCTGTAATTTCTTTAGGAACCTCTGGTTGATTCAATAGGGTGTCATTTATGTATTTAGTTAAAAATGCATTATTTGACAATAAAATAGTAATCCCATTTAAGCACATTAAACTACAAAAAATCAAACTTACAATTGCATTTGCTTTAATCCAGTCTTTTAAACTTTTTTTGATTTCTTGTGGTTTTAAAATACATAAATTATAAAATTTATAACTGGAAAATGTATATATAACAAAGCACAATAAAACAAATACATAAAGTAATAAACTAGGATTCAAGAAGGATGCCATTAAAAAAAGTACATCAAAAAACCCAATGATAAATGCAATTACAATTAATATATAGGATAATACTTTGTAAAGTTTTAAATTATCTAGCATCTGCTTATTTTAAATTTAGTTTGATATGTAATTCTTCAAATTGTTTATCATCAATAGTGCTAGGAGCATCTAACATTACGTCACGGCCACTATTGTTTTTAGGGAAAGCAATAAAGTCCCTGATACTTTCGCTGCCTCCTAATAAAGCACACAAACGGTCAAAGCCAAAGGCAATGCCACCGTGAGGAGGTGCGCCATATTCAAAAGCACCAAGTAAGAAACCAAATTTATGTTGCGCTTCTTCTGGAGACATGCCTAAGGCAGCAAACATTTTTTCTTGTAAAGCTCTTTGGAAAATACGAATAGAGCCACCCCCAATTTCGTTACCATTTAATACCATATCATAAGCATTGGCTTTGATATTGGCGTAAGGATGTTCTAAATATTTTGCAGCGTCTTTAATTTCAGGGGCATTGTTAATCATAATGTCAATATGATCCGGCTTAGGGGAAGTGAACGGATGGTGTCTTGCTACCCAACGGTTGCCTTCTTCATCATATTCAAATAATGGGAAGTCTAAAACCCACAATAATTTAAATTCATCTTCTTTTCTAAATCCTAATTGCTTGCCTAATTCTAAACGTAATTCACTAATTGCTTTTCTTGTTCTTTCCTCGGCACCAGCTAGTATTAAAACTAAATCACCTGCTTTAGCATTTGCAGCAGTAGCAATGGCTTTTAACTTATCTTCTGAATAGAATTTATCTACACTACTTTTGAAACTACCATCGGCATTACATTTAATAAACACCAATCCCTTCATGCCTATTTGCGGACGCTTCACCCACTCCGTTAATTCGTCTGTTTGCTTACGTGAGTATTCGCTACAACCTGGTGCTGCAATAGCAATCACGGTTTCCGCTTCATCAAATACTTTAAAGTCCACACCATTAATTAATGCGGCTTGGTCATGCTTGTCGGAGAAAACGTGACCCGGTTTTTTTAAATTACACAATTCCATGCCAAAGCGAATATCTGGTTTGTCGTTACCATAATTCCACATGGCATTTTCCCATGTCATTCTTTGCACCGTTTCTGTATAATCAATATTTTTA
>CANHIR010000104.1 GCA_947461015.1 Bacteroidota bacterium
AAGGCATTAGCTAAAGCGAACTTAACATTAAACGAAATAGACTTTTTTGAGTTCAATGAGGCGTTTTCAGTAGTAGGTATTGTTAATACGCAGTTGCTAAAATTAGATGCGAATAAAGTAAATGTAAATGGGGGAGCAGTATCATTAGGTCATCCCTTGGGATGTAGCGGAGCAAGAATAGTGGTCACACTTATTAATGTGTTAAAACATAACAATGGCAAATTAGGAGCTGCTGCAATTTGTAATGGTGGTGGTGGTGCGAGTGCGTTGATTATTGAAAACTGCTAATGGTAGTATATGTAAAGCTGGTGTATTAAACTCCTGCTTGTTCTACTAATTCGTCCATCATAATTCCATAATGGCTTTCATCATAAATACATGCTCCATTTTTGATTAATAATACTTGTGGGGATTCATGGTGTACTTGAAATTTTTCTGCTATTGCATTTGAGATAGATCTATAATTTAATAGGTCTAAATAATGAAAATCAACAGTTTCTGGTGCTTCTGCACGTTCAAATCTAGAAAATGCCATATTGGATATACTACATGTAGTGCTATGTTTAAAAATCACCTGCGGCTTTGTAAATGAGGCTTCTTGAATTAAATCTAGTTGTTCAATTGTATTTAAGTTGTGCCAGTTCATATCTGCAATTTTTAAAGTAAATGTTGAACAAAATTAGCCATTTTAAATGAATGAATTGGTCAAAATTGCATGAAAATAGTTAGCAATTATGGTTAACTTTATCGAATAATATTATTTATGCCATTAATTTTAAATAGACCAATTTGTTTTATTGATTTAGAAACAACAGGGATCAATGTAAGCACAGATAGAATTGTTGAAATAGCAATTGTGAAAATAGGATTAGACGGAACCAAGCAAGTTAAGCGCAGATTGGTGAATCCGGAGATGCCCATTCCTAAGGCGAGTTCCGATGTACATGGAATAAGTGATGAAATGGTGAAGGATGCGCCAACTTTTAAAATGCTTGCCAACGAAATTAAGCAGTTTATGGAAGGTTCGGATATTGGTGGATACAATAGCAATCGTTTTGATGTTCCCATGTTAAATGAGGAATTTTTAAGAGCCGGTATTAGTGTAGATATTGAGCATAGAAAGTTATTGGATGTACAAAAAGTGTTTCACATGATGGAACAAAGAACTTTGAGTGCAGCTTATCAATTTTATTGTCATAAAACATTAGAAGACGCGCATACTGCGGAGGCGGATGCAACTGCAACATGGGAAATTTTGGAGGCACAAATTGACCGCTATCCCCAAATTGGCAATACCGTAGAATCTATCGTTAAATTCACAGGTGAAGACGAAATCATAGATTTTGCCCGTAGATTTATATTCGAAAATGGAATAGCAGTGTTCAATTTTGGAAAACACAAAGGGAAACCAGTAGTACAGGTTTTAAAAGAGGAACCGCAATATTACGATTGGATGATGAAAGGCGATTTTGCATTACATACTAAACAAAAATTAACAGAAATCTTAAATAAGTTTATATTAAATAAATAATATATATAATTTATTAAGTACAATTTTGTACTTTTAGTCTATTCAACCCCCCAACAATCAAGTGAATAAAATTGTTTTAATACCAACTTACAATGAAAAAGAGAATATAGCCTCAATTATTGATGCTGTTTTATCTTTTGAAAGTGGGTATCATATTTTAGTCATTGATGATGGTTCTCCAGATGGTACCGCCCAGATTGTTAGAAATAAAGTACAAGATTATCCAGGGCGCATTTTTATTGAATGCAGGACGGGTAAATTGGGATTAGGTACAGCTTACATACATGGATTTAAGTGGGCTTTAGAAAATGGCTATGATTATATTATAGAAATGGATGCAGATTTTTCGCATAATCCTGCTGATTTGGATCGTTTGGTCGCTGCTTGTGATGCCGGAGCCGATGTTGCAGTAGGAAGTAGATATGTAAAAGGGGGATCAACTGAAAATTGGCCCTTAGATCGTAAAATATATTCACAGGGAGGTTCCGCATATACTAGAATTATTACAGGAATGCCTGTAAAGGATCCCACAGCAGGATTTGTTTGTTATAAGCGAAATGTACTCGGCGCAATTAATTTAGATCATATAAAATTTATTGGATACGCTTTTCAAATTGAAATGAAATTTTCAGCTTGGAAGTTGGGTTTTAAAATAAAAGAAGTTCCAATTAAGTTTGTAGACCGTAAAATTGGTGTAAGTAAAATGTCCAAAGGCATTATTAAAGAAGCAATTTTAGGAGTTTTAAATATGCAATGGATGTTTATCACTGGAAGATTTATAAAACACATTAAGCGTGTCTAGTTTTAAGAAATCATTATCACAACTTCATTTATTTGTTTTTCTTGCCGGTTTAACTGGGCCTATTGGAAATTTAATCCAATTGAATGGATTGCATCTTGTAATGTATAGAATGGGAATTACTTCCTTGGTTACTTTAATAATGTACTCTTTTGTCAAGCATAGCATTCGTATTGGAAATAAAACAAAATGGCAAATTATTGGTGTTGGAGTGCTTATTTCAATTCATTGGGTATTATTTTATACAAGTATTAAACTATCAAACGTATCTATTGGATTGGTTTGTTTGTCAAGCGTAGCGCTATTTACTTTAATATTAGATCCTATTTTTTCAAAAAATAAAATTAAAGGGCAGGATTTAATAATTGCATTAATTAGCTTAATTGGTATTTTATTTATTTTTCAGTTTGATATACAATATAGAACAGGTATTATTGTAGGGTTAATCTCGTCCTTTATTGCAGCATTATTCACACAATTTAATAAAAGATTAACGGTCAACATCCCGCCTCAAACAATACAAACATTTCAAATGCTAGGTGGATTTGTGTTTTTGACAATTGTTGTTTTAATTACCAGCTATTATTCAAAAGTGAAAATTCCTATACCTACAAATACAGATTGGTTTTGGTTGGTCATTTTAGCCTTGGCTTGTACGGTGTGGTCAAATTATTTAATGTTATCTTCCTTAAAGAACATTAGTCCTTTCACCATGAATGTAACCTTAAACCTAGAGCCAGTTTATGGAATTTTAATATCATTTTTGGTATTCCAAGAGCACAAACAATTGGGTAATAGTTTTTATTTTGGCTTTTTTTTAATTGCCATTTCAGTACTTATACAAACCTATCGAGTTGTTAAAACTCCCAAATAAATCCAAAAGTTGGCGTAACGAAAACTTGATTACTATTGGTTAAACTTGGTTTTGCATTCGATCCATTTTTCTGAATTGGTTTTCCATCGGTGGTTTTGAAACTTCCATCTGGATTAGCCTCAAAAGTATACACATCAGGAGAGACACTTTTGCTTCCATACCAGTTGGTGATATCCAAGAAAAAATCAAAGGTGGTTTTTTTATAGTTGTATTTTTTATCAATTCTTAAATCACTAGAATGATAATTAGGAAGACGCAATGTGTTTATTTTGCTGTAATCTAATACGCCCAAGCCTTGTGATATGAAATTAATTTTACTTGCTTCCATATTGTAAGGAGTGTAAGGGGTACCACCTTGGAACCTATATTTAAGACCAAGTTCCCAATTCTTATTAAATTTATATCCCCCCGTTAAACTTAGTACATGAATATTTTCCCATGAACTTTTAATGAATTCTCCTTTTATATTGGTGTAGGAACTTCTAAAGAAACTATAACTTGCCACTCCAAAAAAACGGTCTGTTAATTTTTGTTGCGCGAAAAGTTCATATCCATAACTTCTTCCTTGCCCATTGCTAACAATAGGTTCGTTTCCAAGAATATTAAAATCGGCACCCAAATTGGAAAGACTCAATCCTTTTTGTATGCTAATTGGCACATTGAAATATTTTTTATAGAAAACTTCTGCAGTGAATCGAGTTGCTTCACTAGGTAAATATTCAATACCAGCAACATAGTGATTGGCGCCAATATATTCTGCTTCTTTATTTACATAATTGCCATTTAAGTCTTTAAATCCTAAAGCAGTATTGGGTGCAACTTTATAGTATCTGCCAACCGAAGCATTTACATTAATTTTATCTGTTAATACATAACTTAAACCCACTCTAGGAGAAAGGCGATGGTAAAATTCTCTACCTGCGGTATTAAATCCATTTCCGTCAGTACGGATCCCTGCACTAATACCTAGTCGATTGTTAAATGCTCTTTTTCCCATTTGAAAAAAGGCACCATATTTTCTATAATTTAGATTTGTTGCATATTTATAAAAATTAGGCGCAGGTAAATAAAAAGGGTATAAGGCGCTATCTATATAAGGTTTAGGTAAAATTTGAAAAGTAGCGTTGTCGTATTCAATAGATTGTAAATTGGCACCAGTAGTCCATTTAATGCCCAAAAAACTCTTCGTAATATCAAAACGTATGGTATTAGAAATATCATTCGAAGTATAATCCAAGGTTTTTTCTCCTTTAATGGGATTTAAATTGTCTTCATATTTTTCATTAACATTGTTCAAATGCGAACGACTAATACTTAAGTTCCAATATCCTTTGTTAACTAATTTTTTTAAGGAAGCCCCAACTGTATAACTCCATTGATTAATAGTAGGCGCAATATTTAATGCATATCTTTTTTCAGGGGTTGAATTTTGTGGAGCTACATAATAAAATTTATCAATCGCACCTACACCCAATAAAGTTAAAGTTGTTTTGCTGTCTATTTGGTGTGAGACCTTGTATTGAAAGTCCCAATAATTGGGTCTTATTGGTAAATCTAATACATGAAATAAGAATTGTAAATAACTACGTCTTGCAGATAGTAAAAATGTTGTCTTACCACTTTTTGATAATGGCCCTTCTAGTGTACTCGCAACCTCGGTAGCCCCTAATCGGAAATTGCCTTGTACTTTTTCACTGTTTCCTTTTTTTTGCTTGAACTCAAATACCGATGAGAGGGCATTGTCGTATTTTGCATCAAAAGCGGAGGAGGATAGTTTCACTTCATCAATAAAGGAGACATTCAAAATTCCTTGAGGACCTCCAGCACTTCCTTGTGTGCTAAAGTGATTAATTACTGGAATTTCTATCCCATCTAAATAAAATACATTCTCATTGGGAGCTCCACCTCTTACAATAATATCATTTCTAAATCCAGCACCTGTGGTGGCAGAACCTGTAACGCCTGGTAGGGTTTGAACAACTTTAGAAATATCAAAATTACTACCAGGGCTCGATTTAATTTCTTCCGCTGTCAATTTTTGAATACTCAATGGAGTTTCCAACGTAGCTGCACGAACCGATTTTTTCACATTACCAACGATGACTTCTTTTAAGGTAGTTTCTGAAGGTAGTAATTCGGCTGTAATATAACTTGCATTTCCAGAACTTACAATCACATTGTACAAGTGATAAGGGATACTTCCTACATAATTAATAACAATATGGTATTGACCAGTAGGGATACCTTTAAAGCTAAATTTTCCGATGCTATCACTAATTGTACTATAGGATGTATTTACAATATTAACACTAGCTCCTTGTAATGGTTTTTGCGTGTTTTTGTCAAGCACCTCACCCGCTAAATTCCCTTTTGTTTGTGCATGTGCAAAAAAAGGCATGATCAGAAACATACCTATGATGTAAATTATCCTCATAAAAACAACAAATTTTATATATTACAGAACAAAAATACAATTAAAAAGTTTAGTAATTATTAACAATATATTTAATATGAAAAAAATACTTAGTTTTATCGCCATTTTCTATTCATTAAGTTCATTTGGACAGAAAAAAGTGTTGGATCATACTGTTTATGATAATTGGCAAAGTATAAGAGAAGTGGTTTATCAACCACAGGGTCAATTTTTAACATATGTGATTACACCACAGGAAGGCGATGCGGTTTTGGTGATTCACAATACAGTAAATAAAGTAGATATTAAAATTCAACGTGGTGCGCAGGCAGTTTTTACAGAAGATGGTCGTTTTTTAATTGCAAAAATAAAACCACTTTTTCAAGAAACTAGAAAGGCAAAAATTGATAAAAAGAAACCAGATGAAATGCCAAAGGATAGTTTATTGGTTGTTAATTTATCTACAGGGAACATTGAACGTATTGCTTCCATTAAGTCATTCCAATTGCCTATTAAGGGGAATGACCAATTATTGTATTTAAAAGATAAAAAAGGGGATATCAATAAAGATGGGAGTGATTTGGTTTGGATGGACTTGAATTCAAAAGTTTCAAAAACATTTAGCAACATTTCACAATATCAAATACATCCAAAAGGTTTGGGGGTTGCTATGTATCAAGTGAAAACCAAAACAAATAATAGTAAAATATTATTAGCCAATTTAGTAGATAGTTTACCAAAAGTTATTAGTGCTAATTTTTATTCAGCAACTGGTTTAAGCTGGGATGAAAATGGGAAAAGCCTTGCTTATTTAATTGAAAGAGATAGTGCTGATAAAGCACTTCAAAAAAACTATGATTTGGTAATGTACCAAGCTGGGTATGATTCCTCAAAATTGATTGTATCAAGGACAAATACATCACTTCCTTTAAAATATACCATTGGAGGCGATAAGAAATTAAAGTTTAGTAAATCGGGAAATATATTAGAGTTTGGAATACAACCCATACTTCCCATAAAAGATACTAGTTTGCCTGAATTTGAGCGTGCAGGTTTAGATATATGGCATTATAATGACCCTGCTTTACAAACTGT
>CANHIR010000105.1 GCA_947461015.1 Bacteroidota bacterium
TGATTGTTTTGAAAATTAGGAATATTTCTTACATCCACACTGGCTTTTATGCGTTGATGTGTTTTTGAAATGGCCCCATCAAAAGGCTCCTGCACCTGTGCATTTATATTCACCAAATTTTCTACTACATAAAAACGTCTAGTAAAAGCAATATTATTTTTGTCCCCGTTTTTAAAAACTTTTAAAATATAATTGCCCGATAATTTTGGACTACAATAATTATTAGGAAAAGCAAATTGATAGTGAAAATATTTTTGCGTTGCAATAGACGATACCGAAAAGCTATTTATTTTATTTTGATTAAATCCCTTTACGTATTCAAACTCGTTCATTTTAATAGATTGCCAATTGCTATCCACTAGTTCAATGGCAAAACTATAATCCTGGTAACTGGCCTTAAAATCATCAAAACTTATTTGCAAAGTAGCGCCGGTATTTAAAAATAACACAGGGGCCGCTAAAGGATTTCCATTGGGATGAATTAAAACGGTGTGAATGTTTGGATCCAAGATGCGGTCGGGTTTAATAAAATCCGAATTATCCTGTCCCGCTAATGAGCCAACATGCATACAAGCAAACATCATCAATATCCAAGTATACCTCATTTTTACGTTTTTACTTGTTACGAAACTAAATGATAAATAGGAATATATAAACAGAAAAAACTAGTTTTGACTAAAATATACTACTTGTCTACTGCCTTTGACATAGCAAAGAAAATTAGTTTCCAAAAGGAAAAAACTTATACCCGATTTATTGTTCGGCTTTCTATTGCCGCAACGGCCATTAGCGTGGCTGCTATTATTTTAACACTAGGCATTGTGAACGGTTTTCAAAAAAGTATATCCAATAAAGTTTATGAATTTTGGGGAGACATTCGTGTTGATGAAGTGAATGGATTACCACTTGAACTTAGCCAAGACCCAAAGGTGATGATGAGTGACTCCATAGAAAATATTACTCCCTTTATTAACCAGTCGGCTGTTTTGTCTTATGGACAGGATATTGAAGGTGTGGTGGTAAAAGGAATACCTACAAATAGCAAAATTCCATTTATTTCAAAAGGGGCCGTTTTTAATACCCAGGACACCAGCAGCAACGACATTATTATTTCGGATGCCATTGCCAATAAGTTAAAAATACCGCTGGACAGTAGCATAAGAATTTACTTACTAAATAACGGGAATATTGTGCAAAGAAAAATGAAAGTAATTGGCTTTTACCATTCAGGCATCGAAGAATATGATAGACAGTTTGTATTAATAGATATTAAAACAATTCGAAAACTAATAAATAACTATACGCAAATTGAAGGCTACTCCATTCAGGTAAAAAAAGACTTGCCCGTTGATAAAGTAAATGAAGGACTGCTTAACAAAATACCAAAAAACTGGGTGGCCACTCCTATTAAGGATAAATACCCTCAAATTTTTGATTGGATCAATGTGCAAAATGTAAACAAGAATGTTACCATTACCATACTACTAATCATTGCCATTGTTAACTTACTAACCTGTTTGTTTATTTTAATGTTAGAAAGAGTAAATATGATTGGGACCCTCACTGCCATGGGCGCTTCGCATTCATTTATTAGGCAAATATTTTTATACCAAGCAAGTTTTATTTGTTGGATGGGCATTGGGATAGGAAGTTTTATTGGTATAGGTTTTGCACTTTTCCAACAAAAATTTAATCTTATCCAATTAGACGAGTCGGCTTACTTTATTAAATATTTACCCATTCATATTCATTGGTTACAGGTATTATTAGTAATTATAAGTACTGCTGTTATAAGTTATGTTTCCTTTTTAATCCCAACCCTCTGGATTAAAAAAATTGCACCCGCAAAAGCAATAAAGTTTGATTAACTTATTGCATCTTCCATTTGGATAATACTATGCCTGTTGCAACTGCAGCATTTAAAGACTCTGCATCACCAAATTTTGGAATGGAAACAGGATGTGTGATTAAAGATTTTATACCCGCTCTTATTCCTTTGGACTCATTGCCTATTACCAAAAAACCTGTAAGCGGAATAACTTGCTCGTAAATAGAATTTCCAGAAAGCAATGTACCTATCACAGGTAATTTTTGTTGTCCTAATATGGCTTCAATGTCTGCAACCTGCACCTGCACCCTAAAACAACTTCCCATAGTGCTCTGCATTACTTTAGGATTATAAATGCTTGCTGTATCTTCTGAAACAAGTATATGATGAATGCCAAACCAATCTGCTGTGCGAATAATGGTGCCTAAATTGCCTGGATCTTGTATTCCGTCTAGCACCAATGTTAATTGTTTGCTATAATCTGTTTTTTGAATTTCCTTTTTATATACCAAGGCAATCACCTGATTGGCCGTTTGTAATTGACTTAATCTAGACAACATAACATCATCCACTTCCTCAAATTCAATCCCGCCTATATCATTGGCACCTAACCAATCCCTAGTGGCATAAATCTTTTTTAGTACTACATTGGACTTTAATGCTTCTTCTAGCATTTTGGGGCCTTCAATCAAATACACAGATTCTTGTGCCCAATGTTTTTTTTGGGCAAAAGATTGAATATATTTGAGCTCATTCTTATCCATTTGATACATGTCGTTTACGAGGCTTAAAAATATTAGTTTCTACTCAAGAATTCCCCTACTTGGCCTTTTATTTTTAATAAATGGGTGTACGGATATTAAAAAGGCCATAGTTCATGACTATCCTAAGGAAAAAGCATTTGTTTACGATAACAAAATTGCAATTAAAGACCCAGAAAATAAAAATGTACTGAGGGACTTAACTTACAATTTGGGCAATTATTGGGACGATAGTTTAAAAGTGCGTAAAATTAGACAGTTTGGTATTTTTAGTACCATTGTCCAACCCACCCAATTTAATCCAGAACGCATTGAAAGAACAATCCAATTCATGCAAACCTATTTGGCGACAAAAGGATATCACCACCCCGAACTAATTTTAAAGACAAAAGTAGATACCGTTAAGAATGAATGGCGAGTATATTTGAAAATGGAAGTGTCGCTTAATAAAAAAACACTCATTGACACTGTTGCCTATCAATTTGGTGACAAAGCAATGCAAAAACTTGCCGAAAACAATGCAGCGTTGAGTTATGTAAAAAAAGGTGCCGCCTACTCAAATGAGTCTATCAATAATGAGCTTGACAGATTGGTTGATTTATTTAGATCCAATGGTTATTACTATTTTACCAAGGAAAAGATTTTTGCAGAAATAGACACTTTGAATACTTCCTTAATGAAGTTGAATTTAGATCCACTTGCACAGGTAACCCAAATACAGGATGCCGTTAAAAAGTCTAAGGAGAACCCAAGTTGGAAAATTAGCTTCCAATTAAGAAATACAAATTCAACAATAACTAAGGCCTACCCAATTAAACAACAGATTTTTTATAGTGATATTAGTTTAGCCGACAATCCGGATAGTGTTTTATCAAAAGGATTAAATAGCATTGATACCATTGGAGATATTGTTCAGCAGTTTAATAAACCAAAATTTAAAAGCAGCTTATTTAAAGAACAAACCATCATGCATAAAGGCGACTTGTTCAATGAGCATTACTTTTTTCACAACTTAAATACTTTAAGTGCACTTGGTGCTTGGCAGCAAATAGATTCTAGAACCAATATGCAAAATGACAGTATCACATTGCATTATTTTTTAGTGCCTGCGCTGAGAAGAAGCTTTAGTTTGGATTTGGAAGGCAGTAGAAACACTGCGGAGATTGGGGCGGGTAACTTACTGGGAATTTCCACCAGTTTTACATTAAGGGATCGCAATGTGCAGAAAAAATCTATTCAATCTATTACTAGTTTTAGAACAGGCGTAGAGTTGGATTTAAACAAAGCAAATCTTACACAAACTCAGTTATTGAACATTGGACAAAGCTATAACTTTCCTGGCCTAATGATTCCTTTTAGACCCATTGTAAAATCTATTAACAGCAATGAAAAAACAATTTTCTCACTAAACGGATCTTATATTGACAGATTAAATTATTACCGTTTAAAATCTTTTACCACAAGTTGGGGATACGAATGGAAGAAAATAAAAAATGGCATGGAAGATGTGATTTCCTACAAGCCTATTAATGTTGAATTGTATGAATTGGGCAAGTTTGGTAAGCTGGATAGTTTACTTATTTTAAATCCTTTTTTAAGATCTTCTTTTAACAATGGAAATGTGATTAGCCAAACCATAAGTTATGTGCATTCAGGACCATCGCAAAATCATCCTAACCAAAATAATTATTTTAGAATTGGCTTGGAAGAAGCAGGTGGACTTTTAGGATTGGCGCCTGATGTTCAAAAAAATATTTATAGATACATTAAAGCCGAAGTGGAATTTAGAAAATTAATAAAATACGATTATACCGAACTAGCATGGCGTTTTATGGGTGGTTGGGGAAATAATTATAGCAATGACGGCGCATTGGGTGGTCAACTTCCTTTCTTTAAACAATTTACTGCGGGTGGCCCTTATAGTATGCGTGCTTGGGGATTAAGACAGCTGGGATTAGGTAGTTCTAATTTTTATGATACTAGCCGCATTAGTCAAAACTTTGATCGTTTTGGTGATTTGCAATTAGAAACCAATTTGGAATACCGATTTAATATTGTGCAAATTGGCACTTATAAAGTTGGATCTGCTTTATTTGCCGACATTGGTAATATCTGGAACACAAGAGACAACAAACAAGACCCTAACGCTGGATTTAAACTAGATAAACTTTACAATGACTTAGCAGTGGGTGTAGGCACAGGATTGAGAATTGATTTTAATTACTTTACAGTGCGCGTTGACTATGCAATGAAAATGAAAGACCCCACTAGGGCTTATAATAATGGATGGATGGATTTGAGAAATATAAAATGGACCGAAGTAAAAGCAAATGGTACCAGGGTAAATAATTATGCTTGGCAATTTGGCATTGGCTTACCCTTCTAGTGTAGGATCCACTGCAAGCAATACTTCTACCTCGTCTCTTAAGTCTTCCCATTGTATAGCATTGGCAACATTAAAATCACCAATCTTTGTGCGGCGCAATGCACTCATGTATGCACCCACACCCAAGGCTTTGCCAAAATCATTTACCAAACTTCTAATATAAGTTCCGGTAGAACAGTTTACTTTAAATTCAATATTGGGTAAATCTATTTTAGTAAGTTCAAAATTTTCAATGGTTACTTTTCTTGGATCAACTTTTACTTCTATGCCTTGACGTGCTGTTTCATATAAACGCACCCCATCTTTTTTAATGGCTGAATGTTGCGGAGGCAACTGCATAATCTCCCCCAAAAATTGTTGCGTAGCTGCCTTTATTTGATCCACACTTAAATGATCAATGCTTTTAAGATTTTCTGGCTCCGATTCTAAATCAAAAGTAGCAGTGGTAGCACCTAAAACCAAAGTGCCTGTATACTCCTTAGCCATGCCCATGTAATCATTTATTTGCTTGGTACATTTACCCGTGCATATAATTAACAAGCCTGTTGCCAAAGGATCTAAAGTGCCGGCATGTCCTACTTTTTGCACAAAAGTAAGTCCACGAACCCGACGTATCATTTTAAAGGAGGTCCATCTTAATGGCTTATCCATTAACAAAACTTTTCCCTCTAAATAAGGCACAAGTGCGTCAGGAATAGGTCCTTGTTTCTTCATCTTACTAAATGCTTAGTACGCTCTTGCAAATAAAACGCGTTGCGTAGATGGGTTACCTGATAAAATACATTTCCCTGCCTCCAAAGTATTGTCTAAAGGAATACAACGAATGGTTGCTTTTGTCATTTCCTTTATTTTTTCTTCAGACTCCGGTGTTCCATCCCAATGTGCAGAAACAAAACCAGTTTTGGTATCTAATATATGTACAAACTCCTCCCAGGTATCTGCTTTGGTAATATGTTCGTCACGATATTGCTTCGCGCGATTAAATAAATTAGACTGAATTTCTAATAATAAATTATTTACCGTTTCGGTTAAACCATCCATTGAAATGGTTGTTTTTTCTTTGGTATCACGACGTGCAATTTCCACTTGATTGTTTTCCAAATCTCTTGGACCTACTGCAATACGCACTGGCACACCTTTTAATTCGTACTCTGCAAATTTCCACCCTGGTCTTTGATTATCAGAATCATCATATTTCACACGAATGCCTGCTGCTTTAAAAGACGCAACCATGGCATGTACTTTTTCATCTAAGATTGCCTTTTGCTCTTCGCCTTTATAAATTGGCACAATCACCACTTGAATGGGTGCAATTCTTGGAGGCAATACCAATCCCTGATCGTCGCTATGCGTCATGACCAAGCCACCAATTAAACGGGTACTCACCCCCCAACTAGTAGCCCACACATAATCTAATTTATTATTCTTATCACTGAATTTAACATCAAATGCTTTGGCAAAATTTTGTCCTAAAAAATGCGAAGTACCTGCTTGTAATGCTTTGCCATCCTGCATCAAAGCTTCAATGCAATACGTATCTTCTGCACCTGCGAATCTTTCGTTAGTAGACTTCACCCCTTTAATTACTGGCACCGCCATCCAGTTTTCTGCGAAGTCGGCATATACATTTAACATTTGCACGGTTTCTGCAATGGCTTCTTCCTTAGAAGCATGTGCCGTATGTCCTTCCTGCCATAAAA
>CANHIR010000106.1 GCA_947461015.1 Bacteroidota bacterium
TTTAGTATTTTTATGAATATTTTCTAGCGCTCTTTTAGTACCTTGGGGTTCTAATTGTGTGTTATGGAAAAGCCCTTTTTTATTGATCCGAATATTGCCCGTGCAAAGACCATTGATACCAGTTTTTACTTGGAAACCAAATGGTTAGAAGCGTCCAAAGAAAAAATATTTGCCCCTAGCTGGCAGTATATTGGCCATACGGGTATGGTTCCTAAGGCGGGGGATGCGCATCCAATTAAATTATTGGAAAATTACATGGATGAGCCCTTGGTTTTGACAAGGGATGCCGAGGAGCATATTCATTGTTTATCAAATGTATGTACGCACCGAGGTAATTTAATGGTGTATGAACCTTGTAGTGCACAAAAACACTTGCGTTGTAAATACCATGGTCGTGCTTTTCATTTGGATGGAAAGTTTATTTCCATGCCGGAATTTAGAGACGTTGAAAATTTTATTCCAGAAAATAATCATTTACATCATTTACAACTGTATCAATGGGGTCCATTATTATTTACGCAATTACAAAAAGGATTAGGCCCTGAATTATTTTTTAGAGCCATGGAGCAGCGTATTGGTTGGTTACCTATCAATGATTTAGTATTCGATGCATCCAGATCTAATGACTATTATATTAAAGCCAACTGGGCATTGTATTGTGAAAATTATTTAGAAGGATTTCATATTCCATTTGTGCATCCAGGCTTAAATGCATTTTTAGATTTTAAAGATTATTCAACCGAGACTTTTAAATATGCCAATTTGCAATTAGGTATTGCCAAAAACGATGCGGATTGTTTTGATATGCCAGCAGGACATCCCGATGCAGGCAAAAGAATTGCTGCCTATTATTTTTGGGTATTCCCCAACATGATGTTTAATTTTTATCCATGGGGCTTATCATTAAATGTAATCACACCCATAGATGCAGGCAATACCAAAGTGAGTTTCCTAAGTTTTGTATTTGATGAAACCAAATTAGGGAAGGGTGCAGGAACTGGACTAGATACCGTAGAGCAAGAGGATGAGGAAATTGTACAGCATGTGCAAGAGGGTATTCGATCTCGCTTTTATCATTATGGTCGTTATGCAACGCAGCGTGAACAAGGCACACACCATTTTCATAGTTTGCTTGCTAATTTTTTAAATAGCTAAAAATAAAAAGGCCCAGACTTGCTGGACCTTTTTTTATGCGTTCAAGTTGCATTCAAAATGCATCTTTAATTTGCTTAAAACTTCAACACCAATTTGGTAAACAATCTTAAACCATTGTATCCCATTTGTACGCCATCCCAAGGGCCGCCCGTTTCATTGTCACCTGCCCACCACTTTGCTTGTGGGTTTACAGCAAAGTCTGGGTGCACGTTAAATATATTGTCTGCTCCTAAAATTAAAGTAGCCTTCTTTGACATTTGTACATTCATATAAAGATCGGTTGTGAATTTTCCTTTGTAATTGAAAATTTCAGGAACCAAAGTATTCCCCGTTTCATCTGCATCTGCAGGAACCTGTGGATTAATACCGTCTCCGTTAATTCCAAATCCTGTTAATGTAACGTCACCGAAGTAAGTCATTCTTGCACCAATGCTCACTTTGTTTTTTGTGTAATCAAAACTTGTTGAGAATTTAGATTTAGGTGCAGACGCTTTTAAGAAATACTTTTCACGGTCGTTGAAGAAAGTGTTGGCATTGTATTCGTTGGTATTCAACGCATCAGGAATATGTACTTCGTCGATAGTGATACCTTGGAAGTTGGCTACGAATAATAATTTGAAACGTTCTGTATTAGATATTTTCTTTTGGTAGTCAGCAACAAAGTCAATACCCGTATTGGTTGTATTCACTGCATTGGCAAAGAACTGTGCAGTAGATACACCTAAGGCATTTAATTTACCTGTTAATTCAGTAGGTAAGCTTGCATCAGAAGCGCTAAATAAACCCGATAATACTACGCGGTCTTTCATTTTAATGCTATAGCCGTCTACTGTGAAGGTTAAACCTTTAGCTGGTTTCCAAGAAAAACCTAAACTCATATTATTAGAAGTTTCTTGTTTCAAGGATGGGATGCCAGCTAATTTCGTTAATGCATCATCGTTATTGGCAATTCTAGATTGTACTAATTCTCCGCCAGAGAATGAAGTAAGCGTATTGCTGAAATATTTTTGTTGTAAAGAAGGTGCACGGTAACCTGTGCTGAATGATCCTCTAAAATTAAAATTATCAGTTGTTTTATAACGGAATGAAGTTTTAAATGTACTCACTGCGCCAAAATCAGAATAGTATTCTAATCTAACAGCACCTGTTAAAAGTAATCTTTCATTAGGAGTGTATTCTATATCACCATATCCACCAGAAACCAAACGGTTTGCATTTACTTTATCGGCAGGGCTAAAACCAGGGAATCCTTGAGATCCTGGTGCTTGCTCTAAACCGTAACTATTAGGGAATAATTTATAAGAAGCAGGCTCACCTCTAAAAATAGAATAGTTTTCAATTCTAAACTCACCACCAAAAGAAACCTTCACACCACCATCATTCACTTTACCATACAATTTACTTAAGTCCAAGTTGGTTGTGTTTTGAAGAAAATTAAAACCTCCATCATCAAAATGTGTTTGTGCAACGTTTCCAATATTAGAAGCGTTAAAGGTACCATCACCGAAATAATGGAAATTATTGAACCCAAATGCGTTACTCAAATCCCAATCCCATCCCGTAGTAGATGTTTTAGAGAAACCAGTAACCATTGAGATGTCCTGAATTTTTGTTTGAATACGAGGATTGTAAGTAGTATCACCCGATCCTGTTGCATACATAATGCTTGGAACAAAAATTAAACTACCATTCGCATTCACTGGGAAACGAGTAGGCTTATAATTCCAGTTTCTTGAATATGCATAGGCATCTGAATTTTTTGAATTCATGCCACCAAATGCATAAAATTTAATACCATCCCCCATGGGCACTTCCATATTAAACATCGCGCCAATAGATTGCATGGAACCATCTCCAAAGCCTCTTCTCCAAGTATTGGTAGGCAAGCCATCCGCTTTGGTAATATCACTGCTAGCTGCTTGGCGGAAAGTTTTACCTTGATCTAAAACGTCAAAAGATAAATTAATAAAGCCACCTTGCTTGCCAATATCAAATCCGCGATTTGCAGAAAAAGATTTTGTTACACCATCAATGGCATTGCCTGTTAAGTATTCTTTTTCATTTTTGAATTGACGCGTATTGAATTTCTTATCATAGTAACCTGCCATGCCGGTAGTTATATTCCACTCTCCTGTATTTTTTCTTAATACAATATTCATTACGCCGGCAATCGCATCCGATCCATATTGAGCAGAAGCACCATCGCGTAAAATTTCAATTCTGTCGACAGAAGACTGTGGAAAACCATTTAAATCCACACCAGATCCTGCACGACCTCTGGTTCCAAATAAACCTACAAAAGCAGTACTATGCCTACGTTTTCCGTTAATCAATACCAATGTTTGATCTGGCCCAAGTCCTCTTAAAGTACCAATATCAATATGGTCTGCTCCATCGGCACCTGACTGTTTGTTATAGTTAAAGGAAGGTGCAACGTAATTAAGTGTTGATGTTAAGTCCATGCGTGCGGTATTCATACCTACCTCCGAAAACTTAATTACATCTACTGGAACTGGGGACGCTGTTTTCACACGACCTGCTCCACGGCTACCTACCAAAATCACTTCCTGTAAGTCGGCTGCAGTAGCTGTAAGTGTTACATTCATATTGCTCGCAGTTGCTGCAAGTTTTTTTGTTTCAAAACCTACCGAACTAAATTCAATAGTCTCTCCCACTTTTGCATTGATTGCAAAAACGCCATTATTATCTGTGGCAACAGCTGCTTTATTAGCTACTAATTTTACAGTTACGCCCACTAAGCCTACCCCTTTACTGTCAGCAACGGTTCCTGTAATTTTTTGCGTCTGTGCAAAAGCGCCAATGGCGAAAAACAAGACTAGAAAAAGAGCCGAGATGCATTTTGAAATTTTATACATAGGTGATATTTTGATTGAATTTACCACTTTTTCTCATTTTTGAAATCATAACGTATAATTAATTACTTTTAACAAACGTAAAAGCAGCTTTTAAAACACTATGGACGCGATACTTGAACATATTAAAAATTTATATCTTACAATTCATCCAACAGCTTGGGACCAGATCCAGAAGATTCCTCAAAGTGGCGGTGATCGTATTTATTTTAGAATTATACAAGGCAATCAATCTTGGATTGCAACTTATAATTTGAACATAAAGGAAAATGAAACTTTTATATATTTTTCCGAACACTTTTCAAGCAAAGGATTGCCTGTGCCTAAAGTATTGGCGATTACTCCGGACAAGTCCATTTATTTACAGGCCGATTTAGGGAATGTATCTTTATTAGAGGTATTGGAAAAAGAAGGAAAGAATGATTATGTTTTTTCTTTGTTTCAAAAAAGTTTAAAAGCATTGGCGCAATTACAGGTGCATGGTGGACAAGGTTTGGATTATAGTCATTGTTTAACTTCTAAAGAGTTTGGTAAGCATTCTATTTTGACCGATTTACTTTATTACAAATATTATTTCTTGGATACACTGCAGTATCCTTATGATAAGCAGGCTTTGATTGATGAGTTTGAATTATTAAGCGATAAATTAGTAAGTAAAGATTTAAATCATTTTTTATTCCGTGATTTTCAAAGTAGAAATATTATTGTCAATAATGACGAGGTATATTTTATAGATTTTCAAGGTGGTATGCAAGGAGGGCTTTCTTATGATGTGGCTTCCTTGTTGTGGCAAGCAAAAGCAGAACTTTCAAATGAATGGAAAGAAAAATTAGTTGACTACTATATTAGTGAAGTGCAACAATTATTGCCTACACCAATGGATGAAGTGAAATTTAAAAATCAATACAACGGTTTTGTATTACTTCGTTTATTGCAAGTTTTAGGCGCTTATGGTTTTAGAGGTTTATTTGAACGTAAAGCACACTTTTTAACGAGTATTCCGTTGGGGCTAAAAAATTTAAAAAACTTTTTAGCAATTTCTCCTATAAGTAAAGATACGCCCGTGTTTGCTGGGATTTTAAACTGGATGGTGTCCGATGAAGTCGTGTCCAGATTTACACCGCCAGTGGCAACAGATACCACTCCTTTGGTAATTACCATTAATAGCTTTAGTTATAAGAAAGGGTTACCTAATGATGCAACTGAAAATGGGGGTGGATTTATTTTTGATATGCGTGGCATTTTAAATCCAGGCCGATTTGATGATTATAAAAAATTATCTGGTCAGGATAAACCCGTGCAAGATTTTTTAGAGCAAAGAACCAAGATGAACACTTTTTTAAACAGTGTTTGGGATTTAATAGATATCACGGTTGAAAATTATTTAGAAAGAGGATTTGAGTCTTTACAAATTAATTTTGGTTGCACAGGTGGACAACACAGAAGTGTTTTTGCAGCAGCGCAAACCGCAAGGCATTTAAGAAATAAGTACAAAGTGAAAGTTGTTTTAGAACACACCAATAAAAACAATTGGGTTAAATAGATTTTTATGCGTGCAATGATTTTAGCGGCAGGTTTGGGTACAAGGTTAAAACCCTTTACGGATCATCATCCTAAGGCACTGGCCATGGTGAATGGCAAATCATTGTTGCAAAGAAATGTGGAGTATTTAATGTCCTATGACATCACTGAAATTATTGTAAATGTGCATCATTTTGCAGATCAAATTATTAATACCATTCAAGAAAATAAAGGGTGGGGAGCAAATATTACTATTTCGGATGAGACCCATGAAGTATTAGAAACAGGCGGAGGTTTGTTACACGCCGCACATTATTTTGAAGACGAAGAAAATTGGTTGGTGATGAATGCAGATATTTTAACCAATTTAGATTTACATAAAATGATTGCTGCAGATGCAGCCTATACATTAAAAGCCGAAGGCGATTTAGTAGCAACATTAGCCGTAACCAATAGAAGTTCAAGCAGAAATTTAATTTTTAATGCGGCGGGTACTTTATGTGGCTGGAAGAACAATTCCACTGGTGAAGAAAAATGGGCGAATCCTTTAAGAGACCCTAATACTGCTTTGCCAAAGGCTTTCAGCGGCATTCAAATTGTGCATGCGACTTTTTTAAAGGAAGTGCAATTGCACGGAAAGTTCTCTTTGATAGATGCTTATTTACAACTAGCACAACACTATGCCATACACTTTTATGACCATAGTGATGGTATTTTATTGGACGTAGGAAAACCTGAAAGTTTGGAAAAAGCAGCTACGCTTTTTAAGTAGTGTACAATTTCATAAACCCAGTTTAAGGGCATCTCCTATACCTTAATGTATATTTTTTTCTTGTCTAAGATATACGCAAGTGTGAACATGAATCCAATAAAGCAAAGTGCGTATATAAAAGAACCTACTCTTAAATCGGAGTTGATATTTTTGCAAACATGTTCGTAAAACCAACGTAACAGATTTGTGTAAACTGGGTTTAATTCATATTGCTGTAAATCGTTTTTAGTCCATTCCATATGATCTACCCATCTTAACAAAGCCAATACCCTTGGTAATAAACCACTCAATACGAATATAAATAAA
>CANHIR010000107.1 GCA_947461015.1 Bacteroidota bacterium
AACTATTACAATAGGCGCAAATGGTACATATACATTTACCGCAACTGCTGCAGGAACTTATACTTACACAGTTCCAGTATGTGCGCCAGGACAAACCACCAACTGTCCAACAGAAACTTTAGTGATTACAGTTCCGGTAAATACTTTGGTGAATGATGCAGCAACAGCTTTTGTAAATATTCCAACAACAGGAAATATTTCAAGTAATGATGTGGTACCAGCAGGAACTACTTATGGTCAACCAACAGCGAATTCAAATAATCCAACGGGGGCAACTATTACAATAGGCGCAAATGGTACTTATACATTTACAGCTACTACCGCAGGAACCTATACTTACACGGTACCAGTATGTGCACCAGGTCAAACAACGAATTGTCCAACAGAAACTTTAGTAATTACCGTTCCAGTAAATACTTTAGTAAACGACACATCAAATGCA
Source organism: Bacteroidota bacterium (assembly GCA_947461015.1). GTDB lineage: Bacteria > Bacteroidota > Bacteroidia > Chitinophagales > Chitinophagaceae > Sediminibacterium. The sequence goes on from CANHIR010000107.1 coordinate 443, forward strand.
ATTGTAAATATTCCAACAAGTGGAAACATTTCAACCAATGATGTGGTACCAACAGGAACCACTTATGGTCAACCTGCACAAATTACTGGGGCAACTATTACAGTAGGGCCAAATGGTACCTACACATTTACAGCGACCACTGCGGGTACTTATACTTATACAGTGCCAGTATGTGCGCCAGGACAAACAACGAATTGTCCAACAGAAACATTAGTGATTGTGGTTACGGATCCAACACCACCAGTTAATAATATAGTGACACCAGACTTTGGGGTGACTGATATGGGAGTGCCTTTATCAGGTAATTTAAATACCAACGATAAAGTAACTACAGGTTCAACCTATGGGCAACCTGCAACGAATCCGTCTAATCCAACTGGAGCAACCATTGTAGTAAATCCAAATGGTACCTATACATTTAATGCAACCAAGCCAGGCACTTATACTTATTATGTTCCAGTATGCGCTGCAGGACAAACAACAGCTTGTCCTTTAGTACCATTAGTAATAACGGTAGTGGACCCAATGTTAAATATCAATCCACCAATTGTGAATCCAGATATTGCATCTACAGTTGTAAATACGCCTGTAACCACCAATATCCTTGCGAATGATAAAGCTGCAAATTCAGGGGTGAGTTTAAATCCTGCAAGTGTAAGTATTGCTTCACAACCTAAACATGGAACTGTAGTTGTGAATAGTGATGGAACTATTACTTACACACCTGCAACAGGTTTTGTTGGAACGGATAGCTTAACGTATAATGTATGTGATAATAGTTTGCCAACACCAATTTGTAAAACCGGTGTGGTATATTATACCGTAAATCCAGCTACTGCAGCTTCTGCAACAATCGCAGCAGATGACTTTGCAAAAACACCTGCAGGGAATTCAATAGCAGGTAATGTATTGTTAAATGATAAAAACACATCGGGTGCTTTATTAACGGTTACAAGTAATACCAGTGTGCCAGCAAGTAAGGGAACATTTGTGATGAATCCTAATGGAACTTATAGCTTTACCCCTGCACCAGGATTTACAGGACCAATAGATATTGTATATACTGTTTGTGGAGGCACACCAGCGGTTTGTACCAACGCAACACTTCATATTTTAGTGGAGCCTGTGATTCCTAATAAAATATTGGATATAACCAAAGTAGCCAATTCAGTAAAGATGAATTTAGATGGTAGCTTTAATATTGAATTTGCCATAAAAGTTAAAAATTTAACTACTGACTATATTGACAGTGTTTTAGTTAAAGATGATTTAACTAAAGTATTTACAGATACCAGAGGAGTTTCAATACTGTCGATAAATGCGTCCGGCAAATTAATTAAGAACAATAATTATGATGGAATTGTAAATACCGATTTATTATTAATACAATCGGCATTAGATCCAAAGAAGGAAGATTCTATAATATTAACGTTAAATGTACAATCTAATCAGTCAGGAAATTTTGCAAATACGGCAATTGTAAATGCACCAACGCCTTATGGATTTGTGAATTTGAGTTCAACAGATCCTGCCTTCATCACAAATAATGGGGATACTACTCGCAAGCCTACACAATTTATTATACCTAAAGTGGAGGTTGTTATACCTGGTGGGTTCTCGCCAAATAATGATGGCATTGATGATGCTTGGATTATTAAACGACCTTATGGTACCAACATTTCTGTTAAAGTGTTTAACCGATGGGGCAATGAAGTATATAGTAATGCAAACTATCAAAATAATTGGAGAGGAAAGGGCATTAGCAACTTTATTGGAGAAGATGTTCCTGAAGGTACTTACTATTATATCGTGGAAGCTACCGATGAAAAAGCGGTTACCCGAAAATTTGCAGCATCCTTAACCATTGTCAGATAAGAAATGAAAATGAAAAAATTATATAAATACATATTATTCTCTGCAATGTTATTATTGGGGAATGAATTATTTGCTCAAACCGAACCGATGTATTCACAATACATGTATAATATGTTGGGTGTGAATCCAGCTTATGCAGGTAGCAGGGAGGCAACAAGTTTAAATTTCTTCCAACGCAGACAATGGGTTGGATTAAGTGGTGCTCCACAAACTACTTCGGTAAGTGTGGACGGTGCATTTAATGACAATAAATTAGGGTGGGGAGTACAAGCATATGATGATAAACTAGGGGTTGAAAAGGCAGATGGAGTAAATGCAATGTTATCCACGCACATTCAAGTATCAGATAAAGGTGTTTTGTCAGGGGGCTTAAGTGTGGGCTTAATGAACTACCGTATTGATTTGATGAATGTGCAAGGGCGTTACACGCCAAGTGACCCTGCATTTTATTCCAATTTTAATAAATGGTTACCTGCTGTGGGGTTGGGTATTTATTACAATACAGATAAATTTTACGCAGGCTTGTCGGTGCCTAATGTTTTAAAATCAAGACTTACTGCTTTTGATGTAATGAACTCTGGTATCCAAAAAGTAAATAGCATGCATGTGTTTTTCACTTCTGGATATGTATTTGACGTAAATGAAGATGTGAAAATAAAACCATCCACTATGATAAAGGCAGTGGGTGGAGCGCCTATTGAAGCAGATTTAAATACCAATGTATGGCTTAGAGATGTCATTGGCCTTGGGTTTTCCTACCGCACTGGAGATGCCATGGTAGGGATGGCAGAGGTGCAGGTAAATGATAATTTTAGGTTGGGTTATGCATACGATATGACTATCTCTCCACTAAAGTATTATAACAATGGGTCACACGAGTTTATGCTTAGGTATGAAATTGGTAATAATAAATCCAAGGTCAAATCAACAAGGTATTTTTAGTGTATTCAATCAATTAAAGAAACTGCTCTATTGTAAAAGAGTACAAATGGTTAACATAACATGAAACGAATTTTTAAAATATTGCTTTTAATCCTGTTCACGAACACGCTAATGTCTCAGGAGTCGAATACTGCAAAATCATATGATCAAAAATATGCAGCTCGTATATTAAAACAGGCTAATAAACAATATGGCTTATCAAAATATGCCTATGCAATACCTCTTTACAAAAGTTATTTAAAAAAGGTAAACCCGGATGATGAATTATTTGTCATCTATACGAAAGACAGTTTAGTATTTAAGCATTTAGGTGAATCATATAGACTAGTGAATCAGCATGATAGTGCGCTATTGTATTATAAATTGGCTTTAAAAACGGGAATAAATATTGAAAATAAGATTGCAGAAATGCAAGCCATGTTGGGAGATTATGTGAATGCGAAAAACGGATATGAAAATATCAATGCAAAGCAAAAAAGTGTTTTGAATGATGCGCGATTATATGGGTTTAGTAATATACCCAAATTTTATGCGGACTCTTTGGATTTTACAATATTCCCTACTAAACTAAATACAGTTTATAACGAATTCAATGCGGTACCATTTAAGGATGGAATTGTTTTTGAGTCAAATCGGGTGCTTACAAAGAAAAAAAGAAAAAGAACAACTATCATTACCCCTGAATTCGGATGGGATGGGGCAGGTTATACAAAATTGTATTATATTAACAATGCCAAAGACTTAAGAATAGATAGTATTGTTAAAAGTAATTGGCAAGAGAAAAAAATTACAGCTAAAGACTTTTCCTCAGGAACGAGCAATGATACACGTATTTTGGATAAACCTTTAGACTATCCTTCTTTGCATAAAAACCAAGACAGTTTAGTACAGCTTTTTTCGAAAAAATTTGGTACAAAATTAAATATTGGGTCAATTAGTTTTACAGATGACGGGAAGACCGCATATTTTACGCGCAATGGACGTAGAACAAAAAAAGGGTATCTATTAGAAGTTTGGGAAGCCAAGTTTAAAGAAGGGGTATGGGCGCCTTCCAATAGATTGTTTTTTAATAAATATGGGTATAATTACTTTCATCCAGCGATCACTCCAGATGGACAAAGACTGTATTATGTATCCGATGAGGCTGGTGGTTTTGGTGGCACAGACATTTATTTTATTGAGAAAAATGAGGATGGCTCTTGGAGACCAACCTCCAATTTGGGCCAAGATATTAATACAGAAGGCAATGAATTATTTCCAAGCTTTTACGAAGGTATTTTATTTTTTAGTAGCAATGGACATGCGGGACTAGGTGGATTAGATATATTCCGTCTTACGAAGGATATACGTGGGGATGCTACTGTTAAAAATTTAGGGTACCCTGTGAATAGTAATAAGGATGATTTTGGATTTTCTATAAAAGGTAAAACTGGTTTCTTTAGCTCCAATAGAAATGGGAGTGATGATATTTTTGCCTTTGATTTTGCCCAAGCCTTCATTCAAATGACGGGAATGGTGTCTATGGATAATAGCACAAATACAGATGGGAAAAAATTGTATTTAACACAACGTGATGAGATTGGGAGAGTAAGAACAATAGACAGCGCTGTAGTGGATCAAAATGGCAGTTACACATTTAAAGCAAGACCTAACAAGGATTATACCATCGTGACCTTTGATAATGATGGGGTTAAGTATGAGACTTCCATTAAATCCAATGATTTTGTAAAATCTAATAACAACTATTCAAAACAATTAAATCTCATTAATATCCCTTTGTCTGCAACGGAAAAACAAGCTAAAAAAGCAAAACAAGATGCAATATTAGCAGCTCAAGAAAATCAAAATAAATATGATAGGTTGTATGCAAGAACGGTAGATTCATTAATGAAGTTGAGCAAAGAATATGTTGAGTTGCACCATCCGTTTAACCAAGTATTTATTATTAAGAAAGATTTAGATGGCTACAATAAACTAATTAACAAAGTAAAGAAAATGAAGGATAGAGACATTGTTATTGTATCCGCAACCGATTGTAATGGATCCGATGAGTACAATGAGGATTTATCTCAACGAAGAGCTAAACGAATTTTTAAGACTTTAAATGGTATTGCTAATAATAATATAATCATTAAGCATGTAGGAGAAAGAGAGCTGTTAAAAGCCTGTGATGATGTCAAAAAGAGCATAGAAGAACAAGTGGTTAACCGTTATAGCTACATATTTATAATAGATAAGAAATAAATCTTTAGCAAATGATAAAGGAAATCAAAGTATTAAGCAGCAATGAATTAATTGCAAACTTAGCTTCTAGGGAGAGAGAGGTTTTCGATTTAATTGTGTGTGGTTTAAGAACCAAAGAAATAGGGGACAAATTAAGTATAAAGCCCAACACCGTATCTACCATCAAAAAAGTGATATTTAGGAAGTTAAATGTTGCAACAAATATTGAGCTTTTTAAGATTGCACAGGAATGTCATTTGGTTTAAGCACTTATGATTATTTTGTTAAAATATACATAATATTAAGTATTTTAAATATATAATTTACTTTATTTGTATATTAGATAAAATTTTAAAAATTAACTTATGAAACTTAAAACCATTTTTGTTTTTGCTACCATTCTTTTTTGTGCAAATTTAAATGCACAAACCAATCAAGGAAAATGTAATGTAAACATTTCTGATTATGGACGTACGGTAACTTTTGGGTATTTAGTTGCTTATTATGTTGAATTTAAAAATGATTCAAAGAAATCGGTGGATGGCATATATTTCACCACAAAATTTTACAATAATAATGGGGATGTTTTGAGTACAAAAACGGAGTCATTTAATTCTAATAACTTAATTGATCCAATTGCAACAGGGTTTACAAAGAAAATAGCTCGTGCTCCTAGAGTGAAAGGTGCATCTAAAATTGCCTTTACCATTAATAAAGTTCATTTTACAGACGGGACTAGTTGTCAGTAATTAATTGCTAATAGCGGATAGTTGCTTCGCAACATCCATTTCGCATTGGTCAGGACCAAAGCCCTTCGGATTAGCTCGGATTTTATCCTCGCTTTTCCTCTTCGCATTGGCCTTACCCAAAGCCCTTCGGATTAGCTCGGATTTTATCCTCGCTTTTCCTCTTCGCATTGGCCTTACCCAAAGCCCTTTAAAAACATCAACGAAGTTGATGTTTTTGCTTTTTTTATTACTCGCAGACTTACAAGAGCAAGCTCTTGACGCCTGCTCGAAATAAAAAAAGCCCGCACTGTTTGTGCGGGCTTTGTGACCCCGTCAGGATTCAAACCTGAAACCTTTTGATCCGTAGTCAAATACTCTATTCAGTTGAGCTACGGGGCCATTCCG
>CANHIR010000108.1 GCA_947461015.1 Bacteroidota bacterium
GCGCCACAAAAATATTGGGCTGCAAATAATCCAGCGCATCTTTCAAAAGTGTTGGATGCATTGGAAGCAATTCAAAAAGAGTTTAATGCAAGTGCTGCACCAAAACAAGTTTCAATTGCAGATTTAATAGTTTTAGCAGGTGGTGTAGGAATTGAAATGGCTGCAAAAAAAGCAGGTATAGAAATTAAAGTTCCATTTACACCAGGAAGAGTAGATGCAACCGAAGCAGATACCGATGTTGAATCTTTTGGCGTATTAGAACCATTGGCAGATGGATTTAGAAATTACATTAAACCAGGCAATGTAGTTTCTCCGGAAGAAATGTTAATTGATAAAGCACAATTGTTAACCCTAACTGCACCTGAATTAACAGTATTGGTAGGTGGTTTACGTGTATTAAATTCCAACTTTGATGGTTCACATCATGGCGTATTTACAAGTACTCCTGAGACCTTAACCAATGACTTTTTCACTACTTTAATTGATTTTAGTACTACTTGGAAGGAATCCACTACAAAAGGCATTTTTGAAGGAAGTGAAAGAGCTACTGGTAAGGTAAAATATACAGGTACTAGAGTTGATTTGATATTTGGATCAAATTCAGAGTTACGTGCTTTAGCGGAAGTGTATGCAACCGACGATGCAAAGGACAAATTTGTGCATGACTTTATAGCAGCTTGGACCAAAGTAATGAACTTGGATAGATTTGATCTAAAATAAAATATAAATACTAACTATGGATTTGACTTCAGGTTTAAGTCCATAGTTAGTATTCTTACCCCTTCCATAAATTTTTCACCTGGATCCGTTTTATAGGTGATGTATTTGGGATCGGACTCTTTCCAAATGGGGGTATTTCTGAACTTAATATATTCTGAATGTCCAATGAGGTATTCTATTTTATACTTTTTACATAAATGACGAACAAGTTTAGCATTGGCAATTACTTGTTCTTCTGTTAAAGGTTCTTTTTCACTGCCAATATTTTCTACACCAATGGCACAATAATTTATTCCAATGGCGTGTCTAGCCAAATAGTTATCTGGCATGAGTTGATAAATTTTCCCATCTCTGTCAATTAAAAATTGAGATCCCACATTTAATGCACTTACTTTTTTATTTATTTGTCTACTATCCTCAATGGTGGGTGCATTAAAGTAATCATGAATACTATGAATGGTTCCTCCATCTGTAAAATGTAAGACAATCATGATTGGATTAATGATAGGAGTGGATTGTTCAATACCGTGCCTGTTTTTTAAATATTCAATACTTAATTCCGTTCTTTCCTTTGAGTAATTAATAGGGAGTTGTATAATATTTAATGCGGTGTCCCTTTGTGTATATGCGGCATTAATTTTGTTGAAATTACCCACTAGAAGTAAAATTGCTAATATTTTTTTGTAGTTAGTTTGCATTATTTATAACAACTTGTTTAATTATACTTTTACGGACACTTAGCAGCGTAATATTGGTTACAAGATAAAGTTTATCTAATTTAAAAGTTGGATTTAATTGAAAAATTACTATTTTTAATAATATATTATCATTATGAAAAATTTTAAAAATAGCATTTTGGCTTTTATGTTCATTGTAAGCATGGTTGCCTGCTCTATCATAATGCCTAAAAACCCGTATTCTCCAACAAGTGAAAAAGACGCCACTACGTTAGTAAACACTATTAAAGAGTTGCATTTTAAACCTCGTCCTGCGTTTGAACCATTTGACTCAGTAGACCGTAAGCCAGTTGGTTATGTTGGTGTAAGCAAACCTAAAATCATTACTAGTTCAAATACAGTTCCCACAAATAATATCAAGAATACGACTAATACCATCAATGCAAAAGTAGACAGCCAATTATTAGCCAAAACGGTTTACAACACGGTTCCGTACTTGATTAAAAAGAATAAAAAGGAGATCAATGTAAGATTGTCAAATCCAACCGATTGGAAAGGCAATTATTATCGCTTTAGACAAAACTTGCCCCTTAACAAAATTGAAATGATCAATGATAAGGATACCTGCTATATTGTAAAGTATACCTTAAATGAGATTAATGATAAAAAACCATATCATATTTCAGTGGTATTGGATCATAGTGGATCTATGGGGCATGATAGATGTATAGAATTACAAGACGCAGTTTCAAATGCTTTTCAGGAATCAGAAATAAAAAATAAAGTAAGTATTATTAAGTTTGATTCTCAAATTTCTTTTGAAGGAAAATCGTCAGATAGTGCAGAGATTCAAAAAATAATTTATAATAAAATAGGGATGGATGGCTTTGGTGGATCTACTTCCATTTATGATGCATTAGATGTTGCAATTGATTCACTTAAAGTAGACCCTACCTATAGACCATTGATTATCTTGTTTTCAGATGGTTATGAAAATTCATCTAGGGTAAAGGATTTGTATGGCATTGTAAATAAAGCAAAAAGTAATAATATACCCGTATTTACCATTGCATTTGGAAATGGAGTAGATGTTGACTTGTTAAAAGGAATTGCCGATGAAACCAATGGGGTGTTCTTTATGATTTATGACAGAGATGAGTTTAAATCCGTATTGAATAATGAACTTTTCTTATTGAATCATTATTATGAGGTAAAGTTTTTGCCATGTAGTTTTGATTATGATAAAATTAAATTTGAAGGGTATACAGAGCAAGGGTATAGGGTAACTGGTGAAAAGACAATGAAAGGATTAAAAGAAACCCTGGCATTAAATGTGAACTTTGATTTTGACAAAATTGTGATAAGTCCTAGATACAACGACGAGCTTAAGAAAATTGCTAATTATTTAAAATTGAATCCTGAATATGCATTAAGTATTACTGGACATACCGACAATGCAGGCACTTCGGAGTATAATAAGGATTTGTCTGTAAAAAGAGCGGAGGCAGTTAAACGCGCTTTGGTTAATTTAGGGGTAGATCCAAAAAGAATACAAGCAATAGGCAGGGGAGAAACCATGCCATATGTGCCAAATGATACTGAAGAAAATAGATCAAGAAATAGAAGAATTGAGTTGGAGTTAATTAAGAACTAGCTACCATAGAAAAAATTTTATTGCAAATAGACTTTTTTCAATTTTAAGCATTATATGTTATATATAAATATAATATGTATGGTATTTGTAAACAGGATATAAGTGGTAACTCATACTTCTTAAATTTTATATAATATTTTCATTATGTTTAAAAATTAATTGTTAAATTTAATTTAAGAATTGCAGCAGGATGCTGTGTTTCTTATTTTTTTTAAACTAAAAAACACTAAAAATGGAAAATCACGAAGGAAATGCACCACAAGCTAATGACAATAAAAGTTCATTAGATGAAGTAAAAAACTTCTACAAGGAAGATTTTAAAAACATTTTTTTAACCGTTTTTACCAACCCGATTGATGGTATTTACAATGCTTTTAAGAACCCATCACCTAAGGCTTATACGCAGTCGTTAATTTTGTTCGGCTCTGTTTTTGCATTATATATTGCAGGAATATATTTCTTCTTAGGAGATGCTGCAAGTTTTTTGCCTTTTAGTTTCTTTATTAAGTTTGGGTTACTTCCTGTAGTTCTAATGTTAATGATAACAGTTATTTCTTTTGGTATTAAATCTATTTCAGGTAAGGCAGATTTTAAAGCTGAACTACTAACTGGAGGACTTGCTGGTATTCCATTAGCACTGTGTATTGCACTGTTATTATTATTAAAAATGTTTGGTTCTGATGTTACTCTGTCTGCAATGAAAGACCCAGTGGGTACTGGAATGATGATTCTTCTGGTTGTGTTGTATATATTCTTAATGCTTACAAATATATTACAACAGTCATTAAAAGCTTCTGGTACGAAAGATGCAATTGCATGGTATTTGTCTCCGGTTTCTATTATCATTGCAGGATCTTTAGCTTGGAAATTTTATGAATCATTTGTTTTGTAATTATAATTATGATTATACCATAAAAAAAGCCCGCAAGTAATTGCGGGCTTTTTTTATATGTAGTTTTATTGAATAATTAATAATCTTCTTCTTCCTCTTCCTCCTGTGTTGATTCTGGTATAGGTGCTGCTTCCATATCTGATGAGCCAGCATTTTGATAGGATTCCATATCCTTTGTTGCTTGTTTTATATATTTACTCACTATATTTTTTACACATTCTTTTGCAAGTTGCGCAAATTTTTCATCATCCTTTTGTGATGCTGCATATGAAGAAAATTCATTTTCACTTTTCTCATATAAGCAGTCCATTATATCCTTAGTGTATTGATCAGCAAATTTGGTATCAATACCAGTGCCATCAAGCATACCGCCTAATTCTTTCTTTCCATCACTATAAAATTCCTTTTTATCCGCTTCTGACCATTTTCCTTTTTTGCTTCCATTGCTTCCATTGCTATCGCAACTTGATATAATGAAAGTTGCAAACATAATTAACACGAATGAGAATGAACTTGTTTTTTTCATGATATATATTTTTTATAATATAAATATAATAAAAAATATGAAATCATTTAATATAAATACAATATAATTTTTCGAAATTTTCGTTTCCCCTTGCACTGAAATAGCTATTGATTAGACACTATCAGGACAAGCATTTGTCTCTCAATATCAATGCTATAATAAACCAAAATTTATTTGATATGTTTTCAAAAAACTTGCAATAACGTGATCCATTGCTTTTTTACTAGTTAGTGGATAAGTGAACTTTACAATCATGGTTTTTGTCCAATGCCATACTAATTCATCTTGGTTTTCGGGATTGCTTCGAGTAAATAATTTTTCAGTATCCCCTTTAATATAAACAATATTCCCTTTTTGATCTATGCCTGAAATAGTGAATTTATCTTTCTTCACATTTTGATAAGTTACTTTCAGTCCTTTTTAGCAATTTTTATTTGTTCTTTAATGCTTGCATTAAAAACATCATCTCCTAAATAATCTGATTCGGATAGGAATTTAATAGATGCTGATAACGGGATTGAGCTAAAATAGTTTTCATTTACTTTTTTAAAGGTTCCTGCTGGCAATTCAAAACTATATACTTCTTCTTCATCTGTAAATTTATCAGTTGTTTGAGCAATAGCAAAATTTGTTATTATTGATAAAATGAATATTGTTAAAAACAACATTACATATTTAAATAGACTTTGTTTTTGCATATGTTTTCTTATTTTATATTTAAATATACATTTATATGTATTTACAAACGTAATTTGAATAAGATTTTGCCAATAATTTTATTCATTAAAATGACCTGACCGGGCGAACCCCGTAAATATTGTCTTTCCTTGGATTGGTCTGTCCTCCAGTATTAAAATTTTGAATCCATGCATCATCAAAAGTCCCCTCAGAAGAACTCCAATAATTTTCTTTTCCACTCGTAAACCCACCTATGCTTTCTCTATTCAGATATAATTTATTTAACTCATCCTTGCTTGGTAAATACCAGTCATTATATCCATCTAGGACAAGATCACCGCATATTCTAGCTGCAATTCCCGCAATTGTGCAACCTGCAATTATATCAATTGTATTTTGATTACCAGTTCCTAATTTTAATCCATCTGCTCCAGTAATAACTTTAGTATAACAACCCCATTCTGCACCCGTTAATAAATCTGTTTTTGTAGCGATTATTCCATGTAATTCGCCAGATTTATAACCTGGATCACCATTTTGTAAAATGTATGCGATAATTCCACCTTGATATTTTTGTCCTATTACTAAATTACAATTGAGTCTATCAATATTTTGTTGATTTTGTGGGATCAATCCAAATTTTAAAGAATCACAGCCACTGAATTTTATACAAGCGGATAATCTCAAGGAATCTGCTGGAGTTAGTTTAAATATTCCAAATCTAACGGAATCGCATCCAGTTAATGTTACACAAGTTATTAGCCTTAATGTATCAGATGTGGTTTTTAACAAACCTTGTTTTATTGAATCGCAACTAGAAAGTTTATTACTAATGGGTGGTGTAATTATAGGGGTTGCCTCTTTTTTGGAACAAGCAATGAATAGTGTAAATAAAGAAAAAATTAAAATTGCCCTTTTCATTTAAAATGTTAATTGGTAATTACTTGAATGATTTTTATGAACTTTCTACAAATGATGAAAATTAACAATTAAAGTTAGTTGATTAAACTCAAATGTTTATTCAAATCATGAGTAAGACTTTATATACCCTTATAACAAATCACTTCGTGTTTTGTTGTGTTTTTTAATGCAGGACTGCCGACTCACTGCTTTCGTCGTTTTCCTTGTACTTCAGCGAGGGGCGAACCCAAACCCTTTCAACAAATCACTTCGTGTTTTGTTGTGTTTTTTAATATGTGTCTGCTCTCGTGAGCGAGCTCACATCGCATCCACTTATTAAAAAACCCTGTCACTTTCGTGACAGGGTTTGTGCCCAGAACAGGAATCGAACCTGCACTACCTTGCGATAACCAGATTTTGAGTCTAGCGCGTCTACCAGTTCCGCCATCTGGGCATTATTATTCGGATAAGCTCGTTATCCAGGCGGGATGCAATA
>CANHIR010000109.1 GCA_947461015.1 Bacteroidota bacterium
AATTACAGGAAGTGAATAATAAATTGAATGCTTTGAAAAAAGCGATGGTTTTAGCAGAAAAAATTCACGACTAATTAAATAGTAAACGAAATTGAATTCTTTTAATAAAGTATTAAGAAAAGATAAAAGCGATAAATAAGCGACAATGAAAATATTAGTTTTTGATAATTACGATTCTTTCACTTACAACTTAGTTCAGTTGATAAAAGAAATTGCATTAGATGCAAAAGTAGAAGTGTTTCGTAACGACGAAATTCCATTAGAGGATGTAAAAGGGTATGATAAAATATTATTGTCACCTGGTCCGGGCATTCCATCAGAATCTGGATTGCTATTGCCTTTGATTAAAGAGTATGCTGCAACAAAATCAATTTTTGGTGTTTGCTTAGGTCAGCAAGCCATTGGGGAATCCTTTGGAGGAAGCTTAAGTAATTTGAGTAAAGTGTATCATGGCATTGCGACACCGGTACATTTAACTGCGCCTTCCGCTTTGTTTGAAGGCTTGCCCAATACGTTTAATGTTGGACGTTATCATAGTTGGATAGTGAATGAAAAGGATTTACCAGCTGAACTAACCATTACATCAAAAGACGAAGAAGGTTATATTATGTCCTTAGAACATAAAACCTATGATGTAAAAGGGGTACAGTACCATCCTGAAAGTGTATTAACACCGGAGGGGGCAAAGATAATTTCGAACTGGTTGAAGCATTAATTACTGCACACTGAATGATGGAATGATAATCGTAAAAGATGAAAAAAATATGAAAAAGTTATTACAATATTTATTTGAACATAAAACCCTAACGAGAGAACAGGCTAAGGAAGTATTGGTTCAAATATCACAAGGTGTTTATAATGAGCATGAGGTTACCTCCTTTGTAACGGTATTTTTGATGCGTAGCATTACCATTGAGGAATTAATGGGATTTAGAGACGCCTTATTGTCCTTGGCTGTGAAAGTGGATTTAGGTGTAGACAATGCCATTGATATTGTGGGTACAGGAGGAGATGGAAAGGATACATTTAATATTTCTACATTGGCTTGTTTTATAGTTGCTGGTGCGGGACAACCTGTAGTGAAGCATGGTAACTATGGCGCTTCAAGTGTTAGTGGATCTTCCAATGTAATGGAGCAATTGGGATATACTTTTAAAAATGACCAAGCTCAATTATCCAGGGAAGTAAAGGAGGCGGGTATTTGTTTTTTACATGCACCTTTATTTCACCCGGCATTAAAAACAGTAGGTCCCATTAGAAGAAATATTGGCGTACGTACTTTTTTTAACATGTTAGGACCCATTGTAAATCCGGCACAACCAAAATATCAACTTATTGGGGTGTATAATTTAGAAATGGCAAGAATTTACAATTATGTTTTGCAATCCTTAGGCAAGGAATTTACTTTAATAAATAGTTTGGATGGATATGATGAAATTTCATTGACTACGGATACTAAAATTGTTACCAATAAAGGAGAGTTTACAAAATCACCTTATGAATTGGGCAAGAAAAGAGTGTTTGCCCATGAATTAAGTGGAGGTAACTCGGTGGAAGCCGCTGCTACAATATTCAAAAATATCATTCAAACAAAAGGAACCTGGTCTCAAAATGCAGTGGTATTAGCCAATGCAGCAATGGCTTTGCACTTAACGGGGAAATATGAAAATTACGAAGCAGCCTATCAGGCAGCTGTGACTAGTTTAGAGTCGGGGGCTGCTAATAATTGTTTACAAAAATTAATCAGTCTGCAATAATGAGCACTAATATTTTAGAAAAAATTGTAGCGAGTAAGTTTGGAGAAGTGTCCAATCGCAAACAGCAAATATCTATTGCTCAATTGGAAGCCATGCCCTTATTTGGACAAAGGCCAATTTCTTTAAAAAATAATTTAGTAGATCCTACTAAAACGGGAATCATTGCCGAGTTTAAAAGACAATCTCCATCTAAAGGGGTAATTAATGCAACAGCAACAGTGGCGGATGTAACCAAAGCCTATACACAGTTTGGGGCGGCAGGTGTTTCGGTGTTAACGGACGGCCCCTATTTTGGAGGAAGTTTGGAGGACTTATCTATCGCCATTCAAAACCCAATACCCGTTTTAAGGAAAGAGTTTATTATTGACGAGTTTCAAATATTAGAAGCTAAAGCCTATGGGGCATCGGTGATTTTATTAATCGCAGCTTGTTTAACACCTGCAGCAACTAAACAATTAGCTGGGGCTGCTAAAATGTTGGGCTTGGAAGTTTTATTGGAGTTACACGATGAAACTGAATTAGCATATATATGCGACGAAGTAGATTTTGTCGGAATAAACAATAGAAGTTTAAAATCCTTTGAAGTGAACATTGAACATTCTTTACAATTAAAAGACGCATTGCCAAAAGGGAAACTAAGTATAGCAGAAAGTGGTATTTATGATTTGGAAACTTTTCAATTATTAAAAAAAGAAGGCTTTGATGGGTTTTTAATGGGAGAGTATTTTATGAAACAAGAAAATCCTGCAAAAGCGTTTGAGGAATTTAGCAAACAAATAAAATTATAAAATAAAAATATTAATAAAGCTATGACCAATAAGATGCAAATAAAAGTATGTGGAATCACCAATATAAATCAAGCCCTTGCTTTGGAAGCAATGGGTGCGCATTATATAGGCTTTATCTTTTATGCGCCATCTAAAAGGTATGTGTTAAATAGTTTGGAATTAACAGTGCTGAAAACATTTACTCCTATAAACACTAAAAAAGTGGGGGTATTTGTAAACGAGTCTATTGAAAATTTGATAAACATGGTGCAAGCGACAGGATTGGATTTGATTCAGTTGCATGGGGATGAAGAGGTGGCATATTTTAGGGAACTTAAAGAAAAATTAGATGCGTCAAATTTGAATAATGTGAAATTAATAAAGGTATTTAGGGTAGGCGATAAAATGCCTGTACTCACTGAATTTGAAACGGTAGCAGATTTTTATTTATTTGATACAGACAGTAAAATGTACGGAGGAACTGGGGCTCATTTTAATTGGGAATTGTTAAAAGGCAATAATATTGGGAAGCCTTATTTTTTAAGTGGAGGAATTGGTCCAAACGATATGGGAGGGATAGAAGTAATGAAACAAACAAAAGCGGGTAGGGACTTAACTGTGTTGGATATCAACAGTCAGTTTGAAACCGCGCCAGGGATTAAAAATTTAGAAAAAATAAAAACGTTTATAGATGCACTCATTTAACAAAGCAATGAATTATCAAAATCCAAGTAAGGAAGGCTACTATGGAGATTTTGGAGGCGCTTACATTCCGGAAATGCTATATAGCAATGTAGAAACATTAAAAGCACAGTATATACAAATTATGCAGGATCCTGAATTTCAAAAGGAGTTTCATGCATTGTTAAAAGATTATGTGGGAAGACCAACCCCATTGTTTTATGCCGAAAGATTAAGCAAAGAAATTGGTACGCAAATTTATTTGAAGCGGGAAGATCTTTGTCATACTGGTGCGCATAAAATAAACAATACTGTTGGACAAATTTTATTAGCACAACGTTTAGGCAAGAAAAAAATTATTGCCGAAACAGGGGCTGGTCAACATGGGGTGGCTACAGCCACCGTTTGTGCATTAAAAGGAATGGAATGTGTTGTTTACATGGGAGAAAAGGATATTGAAAGACAAGCACCCAATGTAGCTAGAATGAAAATGTTAGGCGCAACTGTTATTCCAGCAACAAGTGGAAGTAAAACTTTAAAAGATGCTACCAATGAAGCCATTAGGGCTTGGATTAACGAGCCCAATGAGACGCATTATATTATTGGGAGTGTAGTTGGGCCGCATCCTTATCCCGATATGGTGGCGCGTTTTCAAAGTGTAATTAGTGATGAAATAAGAAAGCAGTTGAAAGAAAAAACCGGATCTGAATTGCCAACGCATGTAGTTGCTTGTGTAGGAGGTGGTTCCAATGCAGCAGGCGCATTTTATCATTTCTTAAATGAGGAGACAGTTGAATTAGTGGCTGTTGAAGCCGCTGGGCATGGTGTTCATTCTGGCATGAGTGCAGCAACCACCCAATTAGGGAAGCCAGGCATTTTACATGGAAGTAAAAGTATTTTAATGCAAACTCCCGATGGTCAAGTAGTAGAGCCACATAGTATCAGTGCAGGCTTAGACTATCCAGGTATAGGGCCCTTGCATGCCTTCTTATATGAAAGCAAACGCGGCACTTTTACCAGTGCAACCGACGAAGAAGCATTAGATTGGGCTTTTCACTTATCTGAAATAGAAGGCATTATACCTGCTTTAGAAACGGCACATGCATTTGCAATTCTTCACAAAATGAATTTTAAACCAACCGATGTAGTGGTGGTTTGTTTAAGTGGAAGGGGAGACAAGGATTTAGCCACCTATATGCAAGTAATGGATTTGAAAAAATAAACAATTATAATTTGCGCGTAATAATTAACAATAAAATAGGTACGTTCAATCATAGAGATCATTTAAAGTAATAGTTATGTCAAGGTTAAAGGAGTTGTTTAAAAAACAAAATGAGCGAGTGCTAAATGTGTATTGCACAGCTGGGTATCCTCAATTAAATAGTACCCTCCAAGTAATGGAAAGTTTGCAAGCCAATGGAGCAAATATCATTGAATTAGGCATGCCTTATAGTGATCCATTAGCCGATGGAGAAGTAATACAGTCAAGTGGGAATGTCGCAATTGCGAATGGTATGACCATTGATACTTTGTTTGAACAATTAAAAACCATGCGTGAAAACATTCACATCCCAGTAGTTTTAATGGGCTATATGAATCCCATTTTGCAATATGGATTTGAAACATTTTGTAAAAAGGCAAAAGCAGTGGGCGTAGACGGATTAATTCTGCCCGATTTGCCTTTATATGAATTTGAACATATTTATGGAAAAACGATACAAGAAAACAATTTGGATTTTGTGTTTTTAGTTACACCCGAAACTCCTGAGGATCGTTTAAGAAAACTGGACAGTTTAAGTACAGGTTTTTTATACGCAGTAAGTTCCTCTGCCACCACTGGCAAGGACAAGGACTTTTCCAAAGTGGCATTGTATTTGCAAAAACTACAAGCCATGCAATTAAAAAATCCGGTTTTGGTAGGTTTTGGTATTAAAGACAAGGAAACCTTTAATGCAGTTTGTGCCTATTCCAATGGAGCCATTATAGGCTCTGCTTATATCAATGCTCTGTCAAAAGGAAATTCGGTTAGTGATACAACCGCCCAATTTTTAAATGTAGTATTAAACTAAAATGAACAACGTAATTATACAATATAATGCAGGGAATATTCAATCGGTGCTTTACGCACTTGAGCGACTAGGGGTGACGGCGACCGTTACGGATAATGTGGAGGCAATACAAAAAGCCGACAAAGTGATTTTTCCAGGTGTGGGTGAAGCAAGTACGGCTATGCATTATTTAAAAGAAAGGGGGTTAGATAAGGTAATTGTAAATTTAAAGCAACCTGTTTTAGGGATTTGTTTAGGCATGCAATTGATGTGTGCTTATTCTGCCGAAAATGACACTACTTGTTTAGGAATATTTGAAGAAGAGGTGAAATTATTTATGCCAACAGACGCTAGCACAAAAGTGCCGCAGATTGGTTGGAATACCATTGAGGATTTAAAAACCAATTTATTTACTGGGGTATCCGAAGAAAGCTATGCTTATTTTGTACATGGATATTATGCAGCAATAGGAAAACATACCATTGCTACCACAAATTATGTGCAACCCTATAGTAGTGCTTTACGCAAGGACAATTTTTATGGCGTTCAGTTTCATCCAGAGAAGTCGGCAATATTAGGCGAGCAAATTATTCAAAACTTTCTAAACTTATAAATAATATGCAAATCATTCCAGCCATAGATTTAATTGAAGGAAAATGTGTACGCTTGACGGAAGGAGATTACGCGCAAAAGAAAATATACAACGAGGATCCATTGGAAGTAGCAAAAGCTTTTGAAGGGATTGGACTTATGCGATTGCATTTGGTGGATTTGGATGGCGCCAAAGCAGGAGCGGTGGTGAATTGGAAAGTGTTGGAAAAAATTGCCAATCAAACTAAATTAAAAATAGATTTTGGTGGCGGCATTAAAAAAGAAGCTACTTTAAAATCGGTTTTTGAAGCGGGGGCAACCTATGCAACCATTGGAAGTTTAGCCGTTAAGCATAGCGCTATTTTTGAAGAGTGGATTGAGCGTTACGGGGCTGCTGTATTTATGTTGGGGGCAGATGTTTTTGAAGAAAAAATTGCGATAGGAGGTTGGTTGGAGAAAACAGATATTGATGTATATACTTTTATGCAATCTTATATGGATAAAGGAATAAAGCAAATGTTTTGTACCGATATTCAAAAGGATGGTAAATTACAAGGCCCTTCGGTTGATTTGTATAAAAAAATCATTGCAAAGTTTTCATCGCTTCAGCTAATTGCAAGTGGGGGC
>CANHIR010000110.1 GCA_947461015.1 Bacteroidota bacterium
AAGTCTTTGACTGATGCCATATTTCAAGTTTATTTAAAGTATGTTATAGGTTGTGTACACACCAAGGATTGGAGGACGGCAAAGGTAGGGAATTTAGCGGTTAAATGAGCAATAATTAGCTCCGAAACCCATTGTTCGCTCTCCCAATGACCAATATCCATCAAAATCAGCCTTCCATCGGCCTCAAAATAGTCATGGTATTTAAGGTCACTAGTGATATAACAATCCGCTTTATGTGTCTTGGCTGCTTCAATTAAAAAACTACCCGATCCGCCACATAAAGCAATGGTTTTCAATTGGTTTCCTGTAAAGGCAGTATGTTTTATGACGGTTAAATTCAATTTTTCTTTAATCCACTCCAAAAATTCGGAGGCATCTGTTACTAGGGGAAGTTCCCCAATTAAGCCCGAGCCAATTTCTTTCCCTTGTTGGTCCTTGATTCCCGGTTTTGGCATCAAAATGCGCCTATTTTCCAAATGAAGTCTGTCCGCTAGGGTTTTATTTACCCCCTCAATTAAATTATCCAAATTGGTATGAATAGCATAAAGGGCAATATTATGTTGAATGGCTTTTAAAACCGTTCTAGCCACATAGCTATTTTCATCAAATTGTTTGAGGCCTTTAAAAATAATGGGGTGATGGCTTACAATTAGGTTGCAGCCTTTTTCAATAGCCTCGTCAATCACTGCTTCAGTACAATCCAATGAACACAAAACGCCAGTACAAATGGTGTTGGGGGAGCCTACCAATAATCCGGAATTATCATAGTCTTCTTGTAATGAAAGGGGGGCCCAATTTTCGAGGGCATTTGTAATTTCTCCAATTTGCATGAGGCTAAATTAAATATATTGTTTCTTACCCAAAACTATTTTATGTTAATATTGTTAAAAGGGTGGCAATCACTCAATAATTATGAAAGAATCCGTTTCAATATTTTGGTTTAGAAGAGATTTGCGTTTTGAAGACAATGTAGGGTTATACCATGCATTGTATCAGGCCAAGTTACAAGGCCATAAAGTAGTACCTATTTTTATATTTGACAAAACCATTTTAAGTCAGCAAGTAGAAAAAAAAGATAGAAGGGTGGATTTTATTCATCGCACAATTATGACCATGCAAGAAAAATTAGTTGCAAAAGGAAAGTCTATGCATGTGTTGTTTGGAACACCTATTGAAGTATTTGAAAAATTATTTAAATTATATAAAGTAAACGCAGTTTATACAAATCACGATTATGGTCCAAAGGCAAATGAAAGAGATGATGCCATCGCAAAATTGGCAGCAAATAATGGGGCAACTTATCATCACCATAAAGACCAAGTAATTTTTGAAAAAGATGAGGTTTTAAAAGACGACGGTAAGCCATATACCATTTACACGCCTTATGCAAATAAATGGAGAACGGTTTGGGCAAATAATATTCCTAAAATACATCCCTCTATAAAATTGATGGATTATTTTTTGGATATAAACCCATTGTCTATTCCAACCCTTAAGGATATTGGCTTTGAGGTATCCGATTTAGTAATGCCACCGTTGACTTGGGAGCCAGGTTTGGTGAAAAAATATACCGATCAAAGAAATTTTCCTGCCATAAAAGGGACCACCCAATTAAGTGTTCACTTGCGTTTTGGAACCATATCTGTAAGACAATTAGCACTTGATACACAAGCTTTAAATAGTACATTTTTTAATGAATTAATTTGGCGTGATTTTTACCATATGATACTTTGGCATTTCCCACAAGTAGCCAATGGAAAATCTTTCAAAGCCCAATATGATTTTATTGAGTGGAGAAATAATGAAGCAGAATTTGAGGCATGGTGCCAAGGACGCACAGGTTATCCAATAGTAGATGCAGGCATGCGTGAATTAAATACAACAGGCTTTATGCACAATAGGGTGCGTATGATTGTGGCAAGTTTTTTAACCAAGCATTTATTAATTGACTGGCGTTGGGGCGAGGCTTATTTTGCACAAAAATTATTGGATTTTGATTTGGCTGCAAACAATGGTGGATGGCAGTGGGCGAGTGGAAGTGGCTGCGATGCAGCACCTTATTTTAGAGTGTTTAATCCTCGATTGCAAACAGAAAAATTTGATAAGGATTTAAAATACATTCGAAAGTGGATCCCTGAGTTGGATGCTCCTGAATATCCAAAACCAATTGTGGTGCATGAGGAAGCAAGAGTGAGAGTTTTAGCGGCTTATGCAAAAGCGTTAAAACCTTAGGCGTATGATTATTTAACTTTGCGTATTTAACTCGATCCAAACTTTTTCTAACTGTTCAATGGCTATTTTTCCTGTTGTTCCCATGTCAATGCTAAAATCATTCACATACAAATCAATGTGTTGACGCATCACTTGTTCGGACATTTCTTGTGCATGGCATTTTACAAATTCGGGTAGTAGGTCGTAACTATTTTCAAAAGCAAACTCAACACTTTTTTTAATGAGTCCATCTATAAGTACAACCTCATCAACGGGTATATCTTTGCGAGCAATGATGCCTCCCAAAGGAATTGGTGCTTTAAAAGTTTCTTCAAAAAATGTACCTAGGTCCATCCATTTACTTAATCCTTTTTGAGCATAAGTAAATCGGTTTTCATGAATAATTACTCCTGCATCAACTTGGCCTTTTAAAACGGCATCTTCAATTTCATTAAATACCAAGAATTTTTTATTGCTAACTTTAGGGAAGGCCAAACTAAATAATAAATGTGCAGTTGTGTTAAACCCGGGGACAGCAACGGTCATGCTTTCTGTATTTGGTTTTCCGTTAGTTCCATTGAGTTCAAAATCTTCTTTATAAATCAATAAGGGTCCAACACCCTTTCCCAAAGCGCCACCCGCATTTAATAAATGGTAATTGTTTTTTACTAATGGCCATACGCCGTAACTAATTTTTGTTAACGACAGTTTCCCCTGAAGCGCCCATTCATTAAGTGTTTGCACGTCTTCTAAATGCAAATTAAAATCGTAACCTTTGGTATCAATTTTATGATTAACCAATGCATCAAAAATAAATGTATCATTGGGGCAAGGTGAAAATCCAATATCTATAATTGGCATCTTAAGCTATTTTATATAATTCGTCTAAAAATGCTAACAAGGTTTCATTCAAATTAAAAATGGCTTCCTTCATTTTCCATTTGGATTTGTTTCTTTCACCCACATAATTACTCACGGCTCTTATTTGAATAAATGGAATGGTTAAATCTCTTCCCATATAATGCAAGCTAGCACCTTCCATGGATTCAAGCACCGCTTTGAAACGACCACTGTATAATTGGATGCGTCTTTTATCGGTGCTTATCGTATTTACGGTAACTGCTTTTTTAGTGGGCAATTTCAAAACATTAAACTGGTGTAACCATGGATTGGGTAAACTCTTTTTTTCATAAGGAGCATCATTGGGTTTATCAAATTTCATATCAAACAAATCCTTCCATACTTTATTTTCCATCACGCCAATCTCTCCAGCAAAATCATCTTTCACTGCAAATACTTTTCCCAATGGGATTTTTTTATCAAAACAACCGGCAACACCAACTTGAATAATTAGACTTGGGGTTTCTTGTGTAAACATTTTCATAAGTGAGATACTCGAAGCCAACATGCCAATACCAGATTCGTGAAAGCCAACCGAAAACTTTTTGCTGTTTCCAACGTATTTTGGATTTATTTTCTGAAAACTTGGCATCCATTCACCATGGGTAGCTGCGGTAATAATTACTCTCATTTGACAAAGGTCGTTAAAGGGGACTAAAAAATGCTTTCTTGACAATCAAATTTATATCTTTGCACTCTAATATTTTTCAAGTACATGGTGTATTTAACAAGGGTAGAACATTTCAATGCAGCGCATAAGTTGGCCAATCCAAATTGGTCCAAGGAAAAGAATGAGGAAGTATTTGGTGTTTGTGCAAACGAAAACTGGCATGGACATAATTATGAATTGTTTGTTACGGTAAAAGGAACACCCCATCCGGAAACCGGATTTTTATTTGATGTAAAAAAATTAAGCATCCTTATAAAAGCACATATTATAGATGCATTAGATCATAAGAACTTGAATATGGATGTTCCCTTTATGGAGGGTCAATTGTGTAGCACCGAGAATTTAGCAATCGCAATTTGGAAGCAATTGGAACCACATATCCCTTCCGATATTCAGCTACATTGTATTAAATTGTATGAAACGCCCCGTATTTACGTAGAGTATTTTGGGGTATAATTACCCTTACAATCCTTATTTTGTTTAATTTTTATTTCGATTTTGGGCAAAAAATTTAAACGTTTA
Organism: Bacteroidota bacterium; assembly: GCA_947461015.1. GTDB lineage: Bacteria > Bacteroidota > Bacteroidia > Chitinophagales > Chitinophagaceae > Sediminibacterium. Next base: position 4,304 of record CANHIR010000110.1, read on the forward strand.
ACTTTTTGTATGAAAGATTAAACAAAATTGCTTTTGTCGCGTTATATAAGTTGTAACTTTATCCTCTTAATTTGGAAGCATGCAACATAAAGTAGCGGTATATAGAAAAGAGCATTTTAATGCCGCGCACAAATTGTTTTGTGCCGACTGGACAGATGAAAAAAACAAGCAAGTTTTTGGCGCCTGTTCCAACCCAAATTATCATGGTCATAACTATGAATTGATTGTGCAAGTAATTGGTGTTCCGGATCCCATCACTGGATTCGTAATTAATACCAAGGATTTAAGCAACATTGTAGAGGAGGAAGTGAAAAGTAGATTTGACCATAAAAATTTAAACTTAGATACCGATTTTTTTAAAAATTTAAATCCCTCTGCAGAGAATATTGCCATTGTGATTTATGATTTATTAAGACCGCGCATATCTGAATCACTTGACTTAAAAATACGTCTGTATGAAACAGAAAGAAACTTTGTTGACTACCCCGCTTAACGAAGAAAAGTTAGCAGTAGACAATTTATTAATTGAAGAAATGGGCGATCAGCATAAGGCTAGTTCGGTGGAAACCCCTTTGCGTGCTGATGCATTTGATAAAACGGATGAAGAAAAAATTGCGGCAATTGAGCCACATTTTAAAGCCATCATGGAAATTTTAGGGATGGATTTGCGTGACGATAGTTTAAGAGGCACGCCACTTCGTGTAGCTAAAATGTATGTGAAAGAATTATTTCAAGGATTGAATCCTGCAAACATGCCAAGCATGACATTGTTTGATAATAAGTTTCAATACAATGAAATGTTGGTTGAGAAAAATATTAATTTTTATACCAATTGCGAACACCATTTTGTTCCCTTCTTTGGTAAAGCACATGTGGCTTATATAAGCAGTGGCAAAGTAATTGGCTTAAGTAAATTAAACCGATTGGTTGAATATTTTTCCAAGCGTCCACAAGTACAAGAGCGCTTAACCATGCAGGTGGGTAAGGCTTTACAAACAGTGTTGCAAACACAGGATGTGGCCATCATGATGGATGCAAAACATTTATGTGTATCAAGTAGAGGTGTAAAAGATGATAGCTCTAATACCATTACAACATTTTTTGGTGGCAAGTTCCAGGAAGAACAAACCAAGATGGAATTTTTAAAGTATGTTGAAATAAATGATTAGCAATAGGGTCGGGTTAGTTTTAGTGTTAAGGTGGAGTGAGGACTCCACCTTTTTTTTGTTATGGATTAAAGCACTATTTTTGAAATTATAAAATGAATACTATGTCAAAACATGCATATATATTTCCTGGACAAGGAAGTCAATTTTCAGGAATGGGGAAAAATTTATATGAACAAAATGAAGTGGCAAAAGCCTTATTTGAAGAAGCCAATGAAATAGTAGGATTTCGTATAAGTGATATCATGTTTGAAGGAACAGAAGAGCAGTTAAAACAAACCAATGTTACACAGCCAGCTATTTTTTTACATTCCGTAATTGCTTATTTAACCATGCCACAAGTAACGCCAGATATGGTTGCTGGGCATTCACTCGGTGAGTTTAGTGCACTCGTTGCAAACAAAACATTGAGTTTTTCAGCTGCTTTGCGTCTGGTAAGTATTCGAGCCAAAGCCATGCAAGCGGCTTGTGAAATTCAACCTTCTACGATGGCTGCAGTGTTGGCATTGGCTGATGAAAAAGTTGAAGAAATATGTAAAACTGTATCAACTGAGTCTGGTGAAGTGGTAGTGGCTGCAAATTATAATTGTCCAGGGCAGTTGGTTATTTCTGGTTCGGTGAAAGGCATTGAAATTGCTTGTGAACAAATGAAAGCAGCAGGTGCAAAGAGAGCATTGGTATTGCCAGTAGGTGGTGCATTTCATTCACCCTTAATGGAGCCAGCAAAAGTTGAATTGGCTTCTGCCATTCAAGCAACAACTTTTAATAATCCTATCTGCCCGGTATATCAAAATGTGGTAGCAAAAGCGGTAAGTAATCCACTACAAATTCAAGAAAACTTAATTGCTCAATTAACAGGTGCTGTTAAATGGACCCAAACAGTGCAAGCCATGGTTGCGGATGGGGCCACTGAATTTACTGAAGTAGGTCCGGGTAAGGTGTTACAAGGTTTAGT
>CANHIR010000111.1 GCA_947461015.1 Bacteroidota bacterium
ATGTATGCACTTGGCATTAGATCAATTAAAAAAACGACCACAATTTATTGCCATAGATGGTAATCGGTTTTATCCCTATAAAAAAATACCACATCAAACCATTGTAAAAGGCGATGGCAAATACGCCCATATTGCAGCAGCAAGTATTTTAGCAAAAACAGCACGTGACGCCTATATGGAAAAAGCACATTTGCAATACCCAAAATACGGTTGGGACAAAAACAAAGGATACGGAACAGCCATACACAGAGCTTCTATAGAAAAATATGGATTGTGTTTTGAACACCGAAAGAGCTTTAAAATTCTGCCTCCACAACTATCCACATTATAGCTTAGGATATTATAATTAAAGATGCTACAAATGAAACGCTTATAAAATTGTAATTATTGCTTTTTTATATTTAGTAATCCCAAACACCCAAGCCCTGGCGGATAACTTCATAACTTTCTCCGGTACAGTCCACCACTGTGGAAGGGATAATACCACCAATGCCACCATCAATGACCATATCAATTTGGTTGCCCCAATGTGCGTATATAATTTCAGGATCGGTATAGTCTTCAACGGCCTCACCAGGAAAGGAGGCAGATAAAATAGGATGACCTAAGGTTTTAATTATAGAGAGTGCAATGTTATTATCAGGAATCCGAAGTCCAATGGTTTTCTTTTTAGATTGTAATATTTTAGGCACTTGTTTACTTGCAGGTAAAATAAAAGTAAAAGGACCTGGCAATGCCTTTTTTAAAATTCTAAACAAAGCATTGTCAATGGCTTTAGCATATAAACTCAAATCACTTAGATCGGAGCATATAAAGCTGAGGTTTGCTTTTTCGGGATTTACTTTTTTTATTGCGCAGATTTTCTCAATGGCCTCTGGATGAAAAATGTCACAACCTAGTCCATAGATTGTATCCGTAGGATAAGCAATAATGCCACCACCTTCTAGACAGGCTTTCACTTGAGCAAGTTGTCTAGCTTGCGGATTTTCTGGATGAATACTAATTAGCATAAATGATATAGTGTAAAAGTATTCATTTTTAATTTTAAACGAATATGTTTTATTTGTATAAATAAAATGTATGATCAACATCTCCTATTTAGAGGAAAATATTTTAACGAGAACTGCCTACCAATTGCTCATTGAAAAACAAGTTGGCTGTAAAGTAAATTTTCACACAGACAGTGTTGCTACTTTTATTACACATATACAAAAACAAGCGCTTCCATTTGATCTTTGTATACTCTCGGACGCCTACCCTTACAATGCATTGGTAAAAATCATTAAGAGCATTAAATCCAAAACCAAGCATACTTATATCTTATTAAAATCGGATGCCAAATACATGAAGGGCATTTGCTTTTTATTAAAAAATGGGTTGAATGGATTCTTTTTTACCGATGAGCCCCTCATAGACATTCAACAATGTGTGTATGAAAGAACTAAATATAAATTAACCCTTGACAAACTAAAGCTAATCACCAATCATTCAAAAGGTATCATTCAAATAAAAGAATTACAATACAACACATCGCCGCTAACACAAAACGAAATTGAGTTTATTCAAACATGCGCAAAGGATCTTACCTATGAAGAGATTGCAAAGGAATTACAAAAAAGTGTAAGTACCATTTATGGGTATCGTGACCGGGTATTTAAAAAATTACACGTAAAACAAAGAACCGCCATGGTGATGACGGCGCTTAAAAATAATTATATTGATCTATAAATTAAGGTAAATAACAACTATTGAATTTCCCAAGTCTCACGACCGCGAATTAATTTATCTAAATCACCAGCGCCTTTTACTAAAGACTCTTCTAATTGCAATGCCATCATATCCTCATAACATGGACGGTCTGCTGTAAAGAATACACCAAAGGGACGAGGAAAAACTGCACCCGGTTCAGATGGATTATCAAATAAGCGTGTTAATATTTGTGCTTTGTAAAAATCTTTTTCGTCATGTATCCATAAATCATCTGCGCTGTATTTTTCACCTATGGTAACGACTTGTGGACGCAAGCCGTCAAAACGCAAACCAAGTTCCCCATTTGCGCCAAAAGTCAATGGCTTACCATGTTCTAAGAATAAAGCATGTAATGGCTTTGTTGCTTTTTCGGTGAAAATTTCAAAAGCACCATCGTTAAAGATGTTACAGTTTTGATATATCTCTAAAAAAGAAGTTCCTTTATGTTGCTGAGCACGAGAGATCATAAATTGCATGTGCTTTGGATCGCGATCCATGGTACGACCTATAAATGTAGCGTCCGCACCCAATGCCAATGCAGCAGGATTAAATGGATGATCAATACTTCCCATTGGGGTACTCTTGGTAACCTTATTCATTTCAGAAGTTGGAGAATATTGTCCTTTTGTTAAACCATAAATTTGGTTATTAAATACTAAGAAGTTAACGTCAAAATTTCTTCTTAACATATGAATGGTATGATTACCACCAATACTCATGGAGTCGCCATCGCCCGCAACAATCCAAACACTTAATTCAGGACGTGAAGCTTTTAGCCCACTTGCAATAGCGGTTGCACGTCCATGTATGGAATGCATACCATAGGTATTCATGTAATAAGGGAAACGACTACTACAACCAATACCACTAATAATAACAATATTTTCTCTAGGGATGCCAATGGTAGGCATTACTTTTTGAACTTGTGCTAAAATTGAATAGTCACCACAGCCAGGACACCAACGTACTTCTTGGTCAGAGGAGAAATCCTTTGCTGTTAATGGGGCAGCTTGTGCTATAGTTTCAGTAGACATAAACGCATTCAATTAGGTTACAAAATTACGAATTTACAAGGTTCGGTAAGCAATTATTTAATGCTTATTTAACCCTGCGGCCCTTCCAAGTATATGTTTTTACTTGGCCAAAGAACCCGGCCATTAAAGTATATAAAATATGAAGCGGTTGAAATAATGGAAAGTAAACCAATTCCGGTGTCAATTTATAAAATTTTGAAACAGGTAGTAGGAAAAATAGCTCAATGGTTGTTTTACAAAAAATGGATATAGCAAAAATTGAATACGCCCCTGACAATAAAGCAATAATCAAAAATAGATTATACAAATAAACCAATAACAACACCCAAAAAATGGAGTTGTCATCATAATAACGAGCTTTACTAGACCACCTAATTCTTTGCATCATAAACTGCTTCCAATTAGCCATTGCCTTGGTTAATACAATCGCCCCTGGATGAAACAAATAACCAATGCTACTGGATAAGGTTACTTTCATTTTATGCATTAAAAACATATCGTCACCACTTGCAATTTGATCTACTCCTTGATAACCTCCCACGGCAATAAAAGCAGATTTTTCAAAAGCCAAGTTGGCGCCATTGCTCATTGAATGTTTGCCCGCACCCACTGCAGCAGCCGTTATACCTTGTAAGGCTAAAAAATCAAGTAATTGAAATTCATTTAAAATACCTCGTTCTTTAATAAACATAACTGGTGCTGCCACAAATACCAATTTATTTTTTGCTTGATGTTTTTGTATATATGCATTGTATAATTGAAGCCAATGTTTAGGTATAATACAATCTGCATCGGTAGTAACAATCCAATCTCCTTTCGCATGACTTACTGCTTTTTCAATGGCCTTCTTTTTAAAAGAATTCATTTCTTCAGGTTGGTAATAATCTGCTAAACTTAATAAATGAACATTAGCGTGTAATAAGCCAATGGATTTAACGATGGCCGCCGTGTCGTCCTCCGAAAAATCGTCAATCACAATAATTTCAAAGGAACGGTGGGGATAATCCTGGGCTAAAATGGAATCCACACAAATTTTAATATTATCTGCTTCATTTCGAGCGGGAATAACAATAGTAAAATCTATTTTTTCGGTAATTGTATGATCGGGCTTGAATTGGTGGAGTTTATCAAACCAAAAGCGGTATGCCACCAGTAAAAGGGCGTAAAAAATGGTAATAATGGTCAGTGTCCACTCAAAAAATGCTAGCATGGTGCAAAGTTACTCCCTTTCTAGGCCAAAAATTTGTCGAAATTGTCAAATTCGGCGTACTTTTGAATTAGTTGCATAACTAACTATATGTCAAACAACCAATTTAAACGAGGAGAATTATACAGCGTCATTAATGGAATGGCAACCACTGCTGTTGCAAGACGATTGCAAAAGAATTATCGTACTGCGGGACTTGAAATAACCATTGAGCAATGGTCCGTATTGTATCATTTATGGAAGGAGGATGAATTAAGCCAACAAGAATTAGGGATACGCACTTTTAGAGACAAAGCAAGTATTACTCGACTCATTGATAATTTAGAAAAATTAGGTTTGGTAACACGTGTTGCAAGCACCACCGACAGACGCATTAATAAAGTGTGTTTGACAGATGCTGCAAAACCATTACAACAAATTACTTACGAATTAGCCAATCAAACCATGAATGAGGCTTTGCAAAATATTTCAAAGGAGGAAATTGAAACAGTAAAAAATGTTTTACAAAGAGTGTATGATAATTTAACACACCCTAATTTAATATAAAGCGAACAAACTTAATTGTGTAAAAAATATTCGACAAAAAATTTAAATTCTATTTTATGGGCACAACAATTCACGGAGGAGAATGGATCATTAAGGAAGTAAAAGCATCCGATGTTTTCATTCCGGAAGATTTCAACGAAGAGCAAATAATGGTGCGCGACATGTGTGATCAGTTTGTAGACACAGAAGTGCTACCTGTAGCAGATCGCATAGATAAATTAGAGCCTGGCTTAATGCCATCATTGCTTGCAAAAGCAGGAGAGCAAGGGCTTTTAGGCATCACCGTTCCTGAACAATATGGTGGCCTTGGAAAAGAATTTATTACGGCCACCATTGTTGCAGAATACTTAGGTGGTGGATATTCTTTCTCTGTTGCCAATGCAGCACATACCGGTATTGGAACCTTGCCAATTTTATATTTTGGTACCGAAGCGCAACGACAAAAATATGTACCCAAGTTAGCAAGTGGAGAGTGGAAAGGAGCTTATGGCTTAACCGAACCCAATAGTGGATCCGATGCATTAAGTGCAAAAACAACAGCCACTTTATCGGCAGACGGCAAACATTATATTTTAAACGGACAAAAATGTTGGATCACCAATGGTGGATTTGCCGACGTGTATACCGTGTTTGCTAAAATTGATGGCGAACAATTCACCGGTTTTATTTTAGAAAGAGGTATGGATGGTTTTACCCAAGGTCCAGAAGAACATAAAATGGGTATTAAAGGTTCTAGTACGGTGCAATTGTATTTTAATGATTGTAAAGTGCCAGTGGAAAATGTATTGGGTGAAATTGGTAAAGGACATTTAATTGCATTTAACGTATTAAATATTGGACGCTTAAAATTAGGTGCTGCCACCTTAGGTGGAGCACGCCGAGCAATTTCTGAAACAGTACGTTATGCAAAAACAAGAGAACAATTTAAATTACCAATCGTAAAATTTGGTGCCATCCGTCATAAGTTAGCCGAGATGGCCATTAGAATGTGGGTGGGTGAAACCGCGCTGTACCGCGTATCTCGCAATATTGATGAGATGGAAGCGGAACTCGCTGCAGCAGGAAAAAATTTATCTGAATCTTTATTAGGTGCTGCCGAAGAATATGCAATAGAGTGTGCAATCCTAAAAGTATTTGGTTCTGAAGTTTTAGATTATGTAGTGGATGAAGGTGTACAAGTACATGGTGGAAATGGATATAGCGACGAGTATGCTATTTCAAAAGCGTATCGCGATAGTCGTATTAACAGAATATACGAGGGTACCAATGAAATTAACCGATTGCTTACCGTGGACATGGTATTAAAACGTGCCATGAAAGGAAAGTTAGATTTAATGGGCCCTGCATTAACGGTGCAACAAGAGCTAATGAGTATTCCCGATTTTGGATCGGAAGAAGAAGGTGCATTTGCAAAAGAGAAAAAGTACATTGCTAATTTTAAGAAATGTATTTTAATGGTAGCTGGTGCTGCAGTACAAAAGTTAATGATGACCTTAAACAAGGAGCAGGAAATATTAATGAATATTGCAGACATGTCCATTATTACTTTCCATGCAGAGTCGGCATTATTAAGATTAGAAAAATTAACTACTCAAAAAGGGGAAGCGGCTACTGCTGTCCAAGCCGATATCGTTCGCACTTATATTTATGATGCAGCCGATGCTATTAATAAAGCAGGAAAAGATGCATTGAATAGTTTTGCCGAAGGTGATGAATTAAGAATGATGCAAATTGGTTTAAAAAGATTCACAAAAGTTGAGTCCTTTAATTCCAAGGAAGCGCGTCGCAGAATATGTGCACAGTTGGTGGCGGACGATGGTTA
>CANHIR010000112.1 GCA_947461015.1 Bacteroidota bacterium
GATCTTTTATTGGCCTGAGAAATATCAGTTACTAAGTATTGGTAATTTTTTGCGTGTAAGCTTTTATAGTAATCATACATTTTGGGTACCCAGCCTTGGCCTCTATGACTTTTTTCAACACATACCTGACCAATTAAAATATAGTTGCTATTTTTTAATAATGCCCCTTTATATTCAGTGGCATCTAGGGTATTAAATAAATGATCTAGTTCTGGATGTGCACCATATACTTCCTTATTGGTTACTATGGTATAGCCAACCACTTCTTCTCCTTCTTTCACAATGATAGAAGGGTGTATTTCATGCATTTGTTGTAATAAGCTTAATGCATATTCAGAAGTAACAAATCCTTCCTTCATGGCTTCTTCCTCGCCAATTAATCTTCTTAAATTATTTGTTTGTAATTGCTTTAAACCAATTAGTTCTTGTTCGGTTTCTACTAATTTTAAAATGGCCATAACCAGCTTGCTTATAATTTTGAAATGCTTTTAAAATAATTGTACAATTTATATTTTGCTCCTTCTTTTAATTGAGCACTATAAATTCCCTCTATTCCCGAAGTAAAATAAGCAAGTACACTTGCAAGGCCAATAAATAAGCCGGCACTCATACCAAACAACTCAATGCCTAATACAATTCCTGTAATGCCTGCATGCGTTGCGCCTGCAAATAAGGCTACTAAGCCCATGCCTCCTAGTAATGCCATTGGCAATGGAATAAAACAAATAAGCACACTGCCCAAAGTAGCGCCAATAAAAAATAGCGGGGTGACTTCGCCACCCTTAAAGCTCGCGCTTAAAGTGAATGTAGTAAATAGTATTTTTATTAAGAAATCATAATTACCTGCAGGTTTTTGAAAAGAAGCGGTAATACTTTCAATGCCCAATCCAATAAATTTAAAAGGATCTAAACTTGTTGTATTGCTTAATAGAATAATTACAATTAATAAAATGGCGCCTCCGATAAATGGACGCAAGGGCTCATATTTAATTTTACTAAATAGTTTTGTTAATAATTTATGTAAGCTAGAAAATAAAAAAGCGGCGAATCCAAAAAATACACCAGCAAGCATTGCCCATGCAATATTTTTTGCGCTAATTAAATTATCAAAATTAATTCCAGCAAAATAGACGGCGTAATTGGTATGATGAATGCCCCAACTTATACCCCAATGGGTACAAAAATAATCTGCGAAATAAGCTGCTGCAAAACTTGGCCCAATATCCTGCCATTTACAATTTTTAAATAACATTATTTCAAGTGCAAAAACTGCACCAGCAAACGGGGTGCCAAATACTGCCGCAAAACCTGCACTCACGCCCATGATTAATAAGGTATTGCGCCCTTCTTTATCTAGTTTAAATGATTTTGTGAACTGATCGGCCATTGCCCCACCCATTTGAACGGCTGTCCCTTCACGTCCTGCGGAGCCTCCTGCTAAATGGGTAAGTAGGGTAGTTATAAAAACCAAGGGGGCCATCATAAAGGGAATCGTTTCTTTTTTTGCTGCGCTATGTTGCTCTATAATTAAATTAGTTCCTTTTTTAGCTGCCGTTCCAAATTTGTAATACATCCATCCAATGAATAGTCCTAGGATGGGCAAACTAAAAATGATTAAATGGTGATTTGCTCTATAATTGGTTGCGACTTCTAAACTTAATAAAAATATAGCAGTTGCAGTACCTATATAAAATCCAATGACAACACTAAGTATTGTAAATTTTAATAAATAATTTAGAATTTTATTTTTTACCCAATTCATTTAGAGTGCTTTGTTTAAGCTAAGCTATTTTTTATTTTTAAAAATCATTACAAAGGCAATCATTACCCATACAATGTTCACAAACATAGATGGATAGGCCTGATGAACATAAGTATTGATCACAAAAAATAAACCACCAATTATATTTGCCCATACATACCATTTGCTATTTGCTTTTAGCCTACCTGTAATATTTAATGCGTAGGAACCTACAATTAGCAAGGAAGCAATCCATCCCAATATTTCAATTGTTACATTCATTCTTTAAAATTAAGCTAAATAAGCCTATTTTTACTTAGTAAATGAGTGCTTATATTATGGAAAAATCTTACGATAAATTATTAGAGAATAACAAGAAATGGGTGGCTGAACAATTGGCCATGGACCCTAATTTTTTTAATAATTTGGCAGACACTCAAAATCCAGCATATTTATGGATAGGCTGCTCCGATAGCAGAGTTCCAGCCAATCAAATTACGGGTACCAAGCCAGGTGATGTTTTTGTACATCGCAATATTGCAAACATGGTAGTGCATAGTGACATGAATATGTTAAGTGTGCTTTCCTATGCAGTTGAAGTGTTACAAGTAAAACATATAATTGTTTGCGGTCACTATGGATGTGGCGGTGTTTTAGCGGCCATGCACAACAAACAGTTGGGGCTTATTGATAATTGGCTACGTCATTTAAAAGATGTTTACCGAATTAATTATAAAGAGCTAGATGCTATTGATAAAATAGAAGATAGAGGCAGACGCTTTGTTGAATTAAATGTAATTGAACAGGTATTTCATTTAGGGAAAACTTCAATTGTTCAAAATGCTTGGAAGCGCAATCAAAATTTACATTTACATGGCTGGGCCTATGATGTAAAAGACGGACTTATTAAGGATTTGGGCGTGAATTTCAAGAATACCGACGACTTACATAGCGTGTATCACTTAGATTAATTAGCAATCCAACTATTTTACCATTATTGTGCACAAATGATTACTCATAATCATCTGTAATTAAGGACCGATATTGTTTTTTTTATTAAATTTAAAGATCAAAAAAACTTCCTATGAATAAACTGTTTACGCTAATTGCTTGTTTTTTTATTTTACAATTACAAGCCCAAACAACCCCAGGAACTGCTTTTCAGGATCGTAAATTTGGCATGTTTATACATTGGGGAGCATCAAGTGTATTGGGCGATGGTGAATGGGTAATGGAGAATCATGGTATTCAAGCAAATGACTATAAAAAGTTAATTAAACTTTTTAATCCAATTAATTTTGATGCGGCTAAATGGGTAAGTACTGCAAAAAATGCAGGCATGAAGTATATTGTTTTCATCACAAGACATCATGATGGATTTTCAAACTGGGATACAAAATTTTCAGATTGGAAAATTACCAATACGCCATATAAACAAGATGTTTTAAAAGCATTGGCCGCGGAATGTAAAAAGCAAGGTATTGAGTTGGGTTTGTATTATTCCACTTTGGATTGGAGCAGGGATGACTATCCCTATGAAACTGGAAGAACAGGTAAAAAAGCGGGTCGTACTAAAAAAAGTGATTATGCTTCTTATTTGCAATTCATGAAAAATCAGTTAACAGAATTACTAACCAATTATGGCCCTATTTCTTGCATTTGGTTTGACGGACATTGGGATCAAACCAACCCTGAAGGTGCTGCAGACAGAAGTTCAAGAATAGATTGGAAATACGAAGAAATTTATGGCCTCATTCATAAATTACAACCAAACTGCATGATTGGCAATAACCATCATTTGGATCCAATCAAAGGGGAAGACTTTCAAATGTTTGAGCAGGATTTACCAGGACAAAATACAGCAGGTTTAAATTATCAAACGGCTTCACCTTTGCCATTAGAGTCATGTATTACCATGAATGATTCTTGGGGGTTCAGAATCAATGACCATCATTATAAAACTTTTAATGAAGTAATTAAAACATTGGTAGGCGCTGCTGGGCGCAATAGCAATTTATTATTAAACGTTGGCCCAATGCCGAATGGAGAAATTGGCAAAGAATTTACGGATACATTGGCTTTAGTGGGAAATTGGACCAAGCAATTTGGATCTACAGTGTATGGAACCCGAGGCGGTCCTATGAAAGCTGAATCTTGGGGAGTGTCTACCCAAAATAAGGACTTTGTTTATGTGCATGTTTTTGAAAAACCTACTAGCAGTTTAATTACTGTTCCTGGTGTTTATAATGCCGCCACCATCTTAGTAGTTAACAACGGCACTTGGATCAAAGGCACGCCTAGTAAGGATGGCTTGCAAATTGACCTTGCTAATTTAAAATTGGAAGGGCCTGATTTGATATTGAAATTGTCTAAGAAATAGTATTGGTTTTCAATAATTTATGAAACACTATGTGCTTACTTAAAGTTAATATTAAGTTTACATTGAGGTAACAATTTGGTAACATTAGAGTCTAATATTTGCGGTACAAACAAATCAATACCGTGAAAAGGCTATTCATACTAATTACCATCATTTTTTCTACCTTATTTGCACAAGCACAAAAAGCTAAATTAATTGGTAAAATTACCAATAATAAAAATGAGGCTTTAATTGGGGTTACTGTTAGCTTGAAGGGAGAAAAAGCGCAAACAACCAAAACAGATGTTGAAGGCCGTTTTTCATTTTCAATTGATATCAATAAGGAGTATACACTGGTGGGTTCCTATGTAGGATATAAAGAAAATAGCATTTCTGTTAAAGCAACTAAAGTAGGAGAAGAAGTTGCAGCAGATTTATTATTAGAAGAGGCCAATAAAAATTTAAAAGATGTAGTTGTTAGTACCAATAGAGGGACCAATAAAGGTGCTACCGATAATGCTTTAATTGCATTCCAAAAAAATACAAATACAGTAGCTTCTGTAATATCTGCCGAATCCATTAAAAGAAGTCCAGATAGAAACACTGCCGAAATTTTAAAGAGGACACCTGGTGCATCTATACAAGAAGGTAAATATATTATTGTAAGAGGTTTAGCGGATAGATATAACCAAGCCATGTTGAATGGTATTTTATTAACAAGCACTGAGCCTGATCGCAAAACATTTTCATTTGATTTATTCCCTTCTCAAATTATTGATAACATTATTATTAATAAAGCATTCGTACCTGAATTACCAGGAGAGTGGGCAGGTGGATTAATCCAAGTGAATACGAAAGATGTCCCTTCTAAGAACTTTTTTAACGTACAAATAGGTACAAGTGCGAATAGCATGATCACAGGAAAAGATTTCTTAAAAGATAAAGGCGGTAAAACAGATTGGTATGGTATTGATGACGGATCTAGATCTTTACCAATGGGCTATACGACCAAATCAAGTTTTGACACATCAAGCATGGCTTCGAAAACTGCAATGGGAAAATCAATGTCAAGCAACTGGTCTCCAGTAATGACTACTGCAAAGCCTAATGTTAGTATGCAAATGAATGGCGGTTTCTCTGGCACCTTATGGGGCAAAAAGATTGGCGGTATTATTGGTATTAGCTATGCAAATGCATACCGATTCCAAGATAATATAAACAATCAAAATCAATTATCTAATGATGGCTTTGCTCCATATGTGGCTTTAAACGACAATAAGTATATCAATGATATTAATATGGGCGGTATTGCCGGTTTATCTATTTATTTAAACCCATTAAATAAAATTAGCTATAAGGCAATTGTGAATGTGAAAACATCAAATGTATTTACACAAAGAGCTGGAACTGTTTATGACAGACAACAAATGGTAAAAGGGAATGAATTTGTTTTTGACCAAAATACTTTTTTCACAAATCAATTAAACGGAGAACATAGTTTGTCTCAAAAATTAAAGTTCAACTGGTATGGTGCGTTTAATATTTTAGATGCGTACAGCCCAGACCAAAGAAGAATATTGTATACTAAGAATATGACTGGCAATGATCCATTTGTTTTGAATATTTCAAACTCATTATCTCAACAATCAGGAAGCCGTGTGTTTAAATCTTTATCTGATTATATTTATACAGCTGGTGGTGACTTAACATACAAGTTAAATCAACAAACTATTAAGGCAGGTTATATGATCCAAGTAAAGGATCGTTTATACGACGCACAATTGTTTGCAATCACAATGCCAATTGATAATTTAGCTTTAAGATCGTTGCCTGCAGACCAGGCTTTTTTACCAGAAAATTATGGAAATGGATATGACAATAAGTTCGCATTCAATTCCATTCAAAATAGAAATTTTAGATACTTAGCAAATACAATTTTAAATGCAGGTTATCTACAATTTGACAATAAAATTTCTAATGGTTTAAGAGTAGTGTGGGGTTTAAGAGTTGAAAATTTTGATCAGTTAGTTGGCTCGGTTAAAAAGTGGGATCCTAGACATACTTATTCTCAGGTTACCGATTACTTACCAGGTGTAAATGCTTCTATTAAGTTAACTGAAAAAGCAAACCTAAGATTAACTGGATCACAAACAGTAATCAGACCTGAATTAAGAGAATTGTCTGCATTAAGTATTTATGATTTTGAATTAAACGCTTCTGTATCAGGAAATCCAGGATTAAAAAGAACAA
>CANHIR010000113.1 GCA_947461015.1 Bacteroidota bacterium
ACAATTTAATAGCTAGTGATGGAACGGTTGCCATTCGTGTTTGTAAGGATAAATTTTGTCATGAATTAATACAACAGTTTGGCAAACCTATTGTAAGTACATCTGCAAATATTTCTACATATCCCACACCGCTTTGTTTTAATGATATTTCAATGGATATTATAGAAGGCGTAAATTATGTGGTTAAGCATCGAAGGGAAGAAACCGAATTACAACAACCTTCTTCCATTATTAAATGGGATGAAAATGGACAATTAATTATCATTAGACACTAGTATTTCGCACATAAAAAAGAAAATTCACTGCATGCAAAAAATTGGGGTAATACAAACAGCTTTTATTGGAGATGTAGTATTAAGCACCGCATTATTAGCGTCCTTGCACAATAAATATCCAACTGCTCAAATTGACATGGTGGTCAGAAAAGGCAATGAAGCCTTATTTACAAATCATCCTTTTGTAAATAAGGTGATTGTTTGGGATAAGCAGCAAAAAAAATATGTCAATTGGATAAAGGTGCTTCAACAACTTAGAGCTCAACAATATGATGTACTAATAAATGTGCAAAGATATGCTGCTACTGGATTATGGACCGCTTTAAGTAAGGCTAAAATAAAAATAGGCTTCAACAAAAATCCTTTTTCTTTTTTGTTTACCCATAAAGTAAAACATGAAGAAATGCAGCCTGGTTTGCATGAAATACAAAAAAATCACGCATTACTTAAAGTGTTGGACGAGGACATTCAATTAGGGAAACCCACCTTATATCCATCGCCTTCCGATTTCGAAAAAGTAAAACCATTACAATTAGTACCCTATATATGTATTGCACCTGCATCGGTTTGGTTTACCAAACAATTCCCTTTAGCGCAATGGGTGCAATTTTTAAATGGTTTAGATTTTGAAGGAAATGTATATATCATTGGCGGCCCTAATGACAAAAGTATTGGGGATCAAATTTTAAACGCAGTTGCCAGTGATGCTAAAATAAAAAATAGGGTCATAAATGTAGCTGGGCAATTTCATTTTTTAAGTTCGGCTGCATTGCAAAAAAATGCAGTCTTGAATTTTGTGAATGATTCTGCACCCATGCACTTTGCTTCCGCTGTAAATGCCCCAGTAGTGGCCATTTATTGCTCCACAATTCCCAATTTTGGGTACGGTCCTTTATCCTCCCAATCATTTATAGTGCAAACTGAAAACGAGTTGCCTTGTAAGCCCTGCGGCATTCATGGTAAAAAAGCCTGTCCATTAGGGCATTTTAATTGTGCCATGACCATTCAAATGCAACAATTGTATGCTCCTTTGCTTCAAATGCAGCAACATTAGTACATTTGCGGCATGGAGTTAAAACTCACATCTAGAGAAACTGAACTATTAAAAGCAGTGGCCCAAGCCGCCGCTAAAATAGGGGTACCAGCTTTTGCGGTGGGTGGCTTTGTGCGCGATAAAATTTTAGATCGTCCAACAAAGGACATTGATGTGGTTTGTATAGGTGACGGGATGGCATTGGCGCAAGCATTTTCTAAATTATTTCATCCAACACCGCCTGTTTCTTTATTTAAAACTTTTGGAACGGCTCAAGTAAAATTTGATGATATTGAAATTGAATTTGTGGGTGCAAGAAAAGAAAGTTATGCGCGTCATAGTCGCAAACCCGAAGTAAGCCCAGGCACAATTGAGGATGATCAAAACCGAAGAGACTTTACAGTCAATGCTTTAGCCATTGCATTAAACGTGGAACATTTTGGACATATTATTGATCCTTTTGGCGGTCTGGAAGATTTAAAAAATAAAATTTTAAAAACGCCATTATCACCTGCACAAACATTTGACGATGATCCTTTGCGTATGATGCGTGCTATTCGATTTGCAACGCAATTGGATTTTACCATCACCGATAAAACCTTTAAAGGAATACAACAAATAGCAGATAGAATTAGTATTGTTTCCCAGGAACGCATCACCGATGAGTTACAAAAAATAATGATGACCAACACCCCATCAAAGGGTTGGTATTTGTTAAAAAAAACAGGGTTGTTACAACATATTTTTCCTTTGCTATTGCAATTGGAAGGTGCTGAAACATTGGATGGCATTGGACATAAGGATAATTTTTCGCATACCCTTCAAGTGTTGGATAATGTGGCGGCAACTTCGGATGACATTTGGTTAAGATGGGCTGCTTTACTACATGATATTGCAAAACCAAAAACAAAAAGATTCGAGCCTGGCTTTGGATGGACCTTTCATGGACACGAAGTAGTGGGAGCAAGAATGGTGCCAAAAATATTTACGCAATTAAAATTGCCGTTAAATGAAAAAATGAAAATGGTGCAAAAGTTAGTGGCATTGCATTTGCGTCCTATTTCATTAACCAAGGAAAATGTAACCGATAGTGCCATTAGAAGATTATTGTTTGATGCCGGTGATGATATTGAATCCTTAATGTTATTATGTGCAGCCGACATTACAAGTAAAAATCAAAATAAAGTAAAACGCTATTTGCAAGGCTTTGAATTTGTGAAAGTACGTTTACAAGAAGTAGAAGAAAAGGATAGCATTCGCAACTGGCAACCTCCAATTTCTGGCGAAATGATCATGCAAATTTTTAATATTACCCCCTCAAAACAAGTAGGTATTATCAAGGACGCCATTAGGGAAGCAATATTGGATGGCGTTATTCCCAATGAACACAATGCCGCTTATGATTTTATGTTGAAAGAAGCTGCTCAACTAGGCTTATTTCCTGTAATAAAATAGTAATTTAGCGTTTCAAAATTAGCGTATGGCCATTTTAAAGTTTAGGGTGTATTGGGAGGAGGATGATGCAATCTATAGAGACGTTTTAGTAAAGCATACACAAAGTTTTATATCACTTCACGAGATTATCTTAAAATCGTTTGAGTTTGATCAATTACATGCGGCAACTTTTTATAGGAGCAATGATATTTGGAAAAGAGGAAGAGAAATTAGCAAAGAAGTATATGAAAAGGAATATGTAGTCCCTCCATTAATGATGAGCGAGACGGCAATTGGAACCGAAATTATTGATACCAATCAACACTTTATTTATGTGTATGATTTTGCAAAAACCTGGACTTTTTTAATTGAGTTAATACAAGTAATAAAAAATTCCGATGCCGATTTAACATTAGACTACCCAATGGTTTCAAGAACCGAAGGAGTTGGACCTATGCAATACGGTTCCAAAGGTTTATTAGGAAAGAATTTTGCAGACATTGAAGAGAAATATGATTTGTCTGAAGCAAAAGATGGATTTGGGGAAGAAGGTGAGGATGCTGAAGGGGAAGACCATGAAGAGGATACTGATGACGACGCAGCCGATGAAGAGGATACGAATGCATCTGATGACGAAGGTGGCTCGGGTAATGGTGGCTACTTAGACGATTCTTTCGAAGCCTATTAATACCCGTGTAGTACTGCACATAAAACAAAAACATTGCCTGTAACTAAAACAGTATACATTATTGTAGGCCCTACGGCAGTAGGCAAAACAGCATTTGCTATTTCATTGGCACAGGCTTTACAGACCGAAATTATTTCGGCTGATGCAAGACAATGCTATCAAGAAATGAATATTGGTGTTGCGAGGCCAACCAAAAATGAATTAGCATTAGTCCCGCATTATTTTATTGCTAGTCATTCCATAAATGAAACGATAAACGCTTCGGTGTTTGAGCAATATGCGCTTGAAAAAGTAGACGAACTTTTTAAAACGAAGGATGCGGTGGTCATGGTGGGCGGAACTGGATTATATATCAAAGCATTTTGTGAAGGCCTGGACATGATACCAAGTATTGACCCAACCATCAGAGAGGGTATTATCAATCAATATGAAAAGTTAGGTTTAAGGTGGTTGCAGAAGGAGGTTTCGGTTAAAGATCCAGCATATTGGGAAAAAGGAGAGCAACAAAACCCCCAAAGACTAATGCGTGCTTTGGAAGTGATGCTTGGCACCCAATCTTCTATTTTGAGTTTTCAACAAAAAACCAAAACGGCGCGCCCCTTTAATATTGTCAAAATTGGGATGGAAATGCCTAGGGAACAATTATATGAGCGAATCAATCAACGCGTTTTGAATATGGTGGAGGAAGGCTTGGAGCAAGAAGTAAAATCCCTTTTACCTTCCTTTCACTTAAATGCATTACAAACAGTTGGCTACAGTGAATGGCTGCCCTTTTTTGAAGGAAATGCCCAAAAATCCAAGGTTGTTGAAAGTATTCAGCAAAATACAAGGCATTATGCTAAAAGGCAAATGACCTGGTTTAAAAAAGACGCTGAAATTAAGTGGTACCAGGCATCTAGTATTAGCACCGACCATATAATTCCGTAGGTTTACGCGCTATTTATTACATTATTTTAAGTGGAATTGTGGCAATTTGGCTTAATTTTAGATTCAATTTTAATTATAAATTTATTTTATGCAGAAAAAAGTTTTGCTGTTTTTTGTATGCAGTTTAATTGTTGCTCAAATTTTTGCGCAATCACAAACCATACAGTTTGAAAAATATACCTTACCCAATGGGCTAAAGGTAATTTTACATGAGGATCATAGTGCACCTGTTGTAGCAGTAACTGCTTTGTATCATGTGGGGTCTAAAAATGAGGACACTGCACGTACAGGTTTTGCCCATTTCTTTGAGCATTTATTGTTTGAAGGATCTGAAAACATTAAGCGTGGTGAATTTGACAAATATGTAACCAATGCAGGTGGTCAATTAAATGCCAATACTTCTCAAGACAGAACATTTTATTATGAGTTATTACCTTCTAACCAATTGGACTTAGGTTTATGGTTAGAGAGTGAGCGTATGATGCACGCTAAAATTGAACAAGTAGGTGTGAACACACAAAGAGAAGTGGTTAAAGAAGAAAAAAGAATGCGTATGGACAATCGTCCTTATGGTAGTTTCTTAAATGAGATGTTAAAGCGTAGTTTTAAAGTACATCCATACAAATGGTCACCCATTGGTAGCATGGATCATTTGAATGCCGCTAAATTAGAAGAGTTCATAAAATTCTATAAAACCTATTATGTACCTGATAATTGTGTTTTGTCTATAGCAGGTGATTTTAATAAAGCAGCGTTAAAGCAAAAAATTGAAGCTTATTTTGGTCCTATTGCCCGTGGCACCAATCCAATTGTAAGACCTTCTATAAAGGAACCAGCATTGGGTGGTGAAGTCAGAGATGTAATTGAGGACAATGTACAATTAGAAGGTGTTTTCCAAGCTTATCGTGCACCTAAACAAGGTGGAGAGGAATATTATGCATTTAATGTATTATCAAATATTTTATCTGGTGGTGCTTCTTCAAGAATGAATAAGACTTTGGTAGATGCGAAGCAATTAGCCGTAGCAGCCCAATCAGTTCCATTCTTTAATGAGGACGAAGGTGTATTTATTGCTTTGGCCATTGCAAATGCAGGCGTAAAAGCCAATACTTTGGAGCAAAGTATGGATAGCGTGGTTGCAGATTTAAAAACCAGTTTAGTTTCCGAAAGAGAATTCCAAAAAGTAAAGAATCAAATCACAACCGATCTAGTTTCAAGCAAGAGCACCATGGCGGGCATTGCTGAAAACCTAGCAAATTTTGAAGTGTATTTTGGAGATGCCAACTTAGTAAACACAGAATTAGAGAGGTACAATAAAGTAACAAGAGAAGATGTGTTAAAAGTGGCTAAGAAATATTTAAACAAGGACAATCGGGTGGTATTATATTATGTACCCAAAGCGAAAGCAGCAACTAAATAAATTGATTAATAAAATAATTGTATGAAAAAAATATTATTCCCATTATTGTTTTGTTTGCCATTCATTTCGATGGCTCAAAACATAGATAGAACCAAAGCGCCAGCACCGGCTAAAGCGCCATTAATTCAGGTAGGAAGCCCTGTAAAATACACATTGGCCAATGGCTTGCAAGTATTTGTAGTAAAAAATACCAAATTGCCAAGGGTGTCAGCCACCCTTGCTTTAGACTTGGATGGATTTACAGAAGGCAATAAAGCAGGCTTGGCAGACATTGCTGGTCAATTATTAAAAAGAGGCACGCAAACAAAATCGAAAGCCGTTTTAGATGAAGCGGTGGAATATTTAGGAGGTAGTTTGTCTACTTCAAGTATGTCTGCATCGGCAAGTTCATTAAAAACGAATTTCCCTCAATTAATGACTTTAATGTCGGAAGTGGTTTTACATCCTGCTTTGTCTGCTGATGAATTAGAGAAAGTAAGAAAACAAACTATTTCAGGAATTGAATCTAATAAGGATGATGCGGATGCGATTTCAAATAATGTAATGAAGAAATTA
>CANHIR010000114.1 GCA_947461015.1 Bacteroidota bacterium
AAAAGTATACCGTGGTTTAAGAATGAAAACTACTTATGGGTATGAACCTGTGCCTGCTGGTATTGACCCCAATTTAATTTTAGGCAACCAAGCCAATCAATGGACGGAGCAATTACAAACTATGCGCAAAGTGCAATACATGACCTGGCCTAGAGGTTTAGCAGTAGCTGAAACATGTTGGTCTCCTGCTGAAAAGAAAAATTGGAACAGCTTTACAAAAAAGGTAGAAGCACAATTTGAAAAATTAGATGCTGCCGATGTGGTTTACGCGAGAAGCATGTATGACCCTATTGTAACTACTCAATTAAATACCAAAGGTGAATATATTGTAAAAATGGAAGGTGAAGTAGAAGGTTTAGATATTTACTATACGATTGATGATCAAATGCCAGACAAGTATAGCGACAAGTACACGGCACCTTTTGTATTGCCTGCAGATGTTTTGTCGGTAAGAATCATTTCCTATAGAGACGGAAAGCCCATTGGCAAATACTTGAATATACCAATAGCTTCTTTACAAAGTCGCGCTAAAAAAATATTATAAAGCACCCCTTTACATAAACAATAAGGCCTCCCTACCGGGGGCCTTATTGTTTTAAGGATATAATCCAAAAAGTATCATGCTTAATGATTAAATTTGATGCCCACTCCATCCGAACTTAGCACTATGCTTAAAAGAGCAATTTTTTTTACCTTTCTCCAAATATTTATTGTTTCTTCTTTTGCTCAAAATAAAAGATCAGCTCAAAATATTGTCAACTCAAAAGATAGTTCTTTGCTCGTAAATTTTATTCGTTTGTTTAAAGGGAAGCCAAATCCGTTAATTGATTCTACCGTAATCACCATAAACAAGTCCATTAAATCTACTGCTAGTCAGGAAGGCAAGCGCATACATGAAATTCATATTGAGCATAAACATTTCGGAACATATGGATTTAGCGATTCAGTGAATTTGCCAAATTTTATTTCAAAAGCTGCAAATCGCTTACACAATAACACCAAAGAAAATACCATTAGAAAAAATTTATTCTTTCATGAGAACGAATATATGAATCCTTTGGTCATTGCTTATAATGAAAAGTGGCTAAGGGATCTTCCTTATATTCAGGATGCCAGAATAGTAGCTTTCCCCCTAGTCAATGACAGCAATAGTGTTGATTTATACGTCTTCACCAAAGACATTTTTCCATTGGGTGGTAGTTTACAATTAAAAAATGTTAACGCATACGACGCAAGTGTAACGATTGAGAATATAAATGATATGGGAAACGCCCTTAACCTGTATCATAATTTTGACATTAATAGAAAAGAAAAAGCAGGTTGGGGGATGAACTATAATTTAAGAAATATATTAGGCAGCTTTATGGACATAAGCTTGGGGGCCAATACACTTGAAAACAACTATGCCAATTTAGAAACTTCGGCGTCCAATATGTATGTGAGGGGGGCACTCCCATTGTTAAACCCATTAAGTAAATGGACAGGTGGATTTGAATGGAGCCAATCACAAAATAAAAATGTATTCCCGAATAAGTGGAATGACTCTTTATATAATGCAAACTTAAACTATCATCGCGCCCATATTGATAGTTGGGTTGGACACCAATTGTTTAATAAGCCTTGGATATATAGTAACGATAATTATAGACACTTTATCCAGTACCGCTATGTTAATAATCAATTTAAGGAGCGTCCAAATAATTATTTACTACAAATAGATAAAAATTATCAAAATGTAATTGCCCATTTATTCTCCTATACCCTATTTAAGCAAAAAATTATTAGGACCCAATATTTGTATGGATTTGGAAGAAACGAAGATTTGCCTACAGGAAAATCAATGACCATCACGTCAGGAAAATATAATCACGAAAATGATCAACTACCCTATCTTGGAATAACATTGGAATCCTCTGAATTATTAAAGAACGAGGGATTTAAACATTTGACATTGGCCGCTGGTAGTAGTTATGAAAATAAAGAAATTTTAGATTTTAAATTATTGGCAAATATTGAAAGAATTTCAAAATTATACTATTTAGAAAGCGGCTATAAATACAGGAGTATATTTAATTTTAGTTTTGCGCAAACCCTAAAAAACAGATTCAATGATGCGCTGCTTATAAATAGTATTTATGGGATTCCTCAATTAAGCAAAGAAAGAATAAAAGGTGGCACCCGATTAAGCGCCAACTGGGAATCTATTTGGTACAATGCAAATACTTTTTACGGCTTTAAACAAACCCCATTTGTATTTGCAAATATTACCTATATAAGAACTGTTGGCGAACCCATAGCCAATGGAGACATTTACTCATCCATTGGTGCTGGAAGTAGGATTCGAAATGAAAACCTTGTATTTGGCACCGTTGAAATTAAAGGATTCTATTTTCCTAGGACCAATCTTCAATTAAGTCCTTGGAATATTAGCCTTACCACCAACCTTAAATACAAATACAATTCTAGTATTTTAAGTAAGCCAGATTTTGTCCAACTAAACTAAATTTGCTCAACTTTTTATCCCTTTCATTGTTATATTCATATGGTTCAAGCATATAATTTTTTAGCTAGCTGGCAGCTCTTTCCAGAAAAAAGCGAATTCGAATACCAAATTGTTCCCAAATCCGGCAATTACAAGATTGAAACGTCGCATGCTGGCCATAATTTAAGTTTTAGTCACAATTGGGTAAGCTTAGAAAATGAGGCTTTTTATGCGCAATATCAAGTAAACCCCAATGGTGCATTACATGATTTTGAAAACAAGGATTTAGCGGATGCGGTGGCTGCTGAAATTAACAACGCTTCCTGCTTAACAGTACAGTTCTTCAAAACCGAAAAATTAGTGTTGAAAGTGGTGCATGAAATCCTAGCCAATGGATTTTTAAAAGTAACGCATTATGGCAATAAAGAAAATGGGGACCCATTTGTTAATACTGAAGTTTACCACAAACAATTAAGCGTGCTACCCTATGCTTCTTCTGCAGGCAGTGTAGCAATAAGACCCACTAAAGAAGGGGTAATAAAACATAAAGCTTTGTCTGCGATGGAGGATCAAACCAATATGCAGTTAAACCAAATTAAAGAGCAGATTGAATTGTTGGCTAGACAAGCACAGGAAATAAGAAAAAGAAAAGAGTTAAGCTTAATGATCTATGAAGCCAAGATAACTTTCAAGCCGCAAATTGGACAGATATACCATGTATATGAAAAAACCGATGGATCTCATGTACTTTCTTTAGTCGCTCCTTCTGAATGGGGCGGCGGTTCAGGCCCTTTTGCACAATTTATTGCTACTGTAAAATTATTGGCCGATCACACTTGGGTAGAATGCTAATAACCATATTTTTCCAAAATCCCATTTACCTTTTTTTCAACTTCCGCATCTTTGACAACAGGAGGTGCATGATGTTTTTTAATGGTCGCATCAATAATTAATGGCCCTTTGCAGCCCCAATGTTTATTTTCATAAGATGCATCAATCCCATCAATATCATGTGAAGGATTGGCTCTGGTAAAAGCCGCCCATAAAAAGTTTTGCATATTACTTGCCATCCAAGCTGGATCCTCTGTTAAAACCAATATAGCAACTCCGTCTGTTTCTAATAATTCTGCGCCTTGTCCATTTAGTATGTTTTGTATTAATGCTGTATTTATTTTAGCTGCATTTAATGCAATCACACCTGGCATAATTAAATGGGCTTCGGCATTTAAATTATGTATTGAATAAGGGACCATTGCCGCCAAAACTCTTTTCACTTCCCCATAGGCAGCTAATACCAATTTTGAACCACTGTTTAAATTTTCACCAGAATAATCCAAGGTGTCAATAGTGGTGTTGGTATAAAAATGAAGGTCTCTGCTAAAATCCATACGTGCCAACATGAAAGCAAAAAAGGCTTGCTCATTGTGGGTATCTAATTTTGTATGAGCAGCTGCATCTTGGGCAGTAATCCATAAAAATTTTGCCAAACTTAATTGACCCGTACCTAGTATATGATTAGCAATGGTTAATATTTCCGCAGGCTTCTTGGTTTGCATATATGGCGTATACCTTTCACTGCCAATAGCAAGTAACAAAGGATGCACCCCTGCAGCATCCACCGCATGCACTTCTTTTAAACCAGGTATTTCATTGGATATTGCAGCTCCTGTCATGGAGTGTATTAATTGACCAAAGCTTGTATCCTCTTGTGGAGGCCTACCCACCACGGTGAAAGCCCATATTGCATTTTTTCTTGCATATACTTTATGTACTTTCATCAAAGGAAAATCATGTTGTAAACTATAGTAACCTAAGTGATCTCCAAAAGGACCTTCTGGTTTATTTTCATTTGGGTATACTTCGCCGGTAATTACAAAATCCGCATCCGTGCTAATACAATATCCATCCACATAAGTATAATTAAATCGCTTACCTGCCAACACACCAGCAAAATTCATTTCACTCATGCCTTCAGGTAGCGGCATCACTGCTGCTACACTATGTGCAGGTGGACCGCCCACAAATACACTTACTTTTAATGGCAATCCTTTGTTATTGGCTTTTGTTTGATGCACCCCAATACCACGATGTAATTGATAATGCAAACCAATTTCCTTATTCAATTCATACGAATTTCCGTCCAACTGAATGCGATACATCCCTAAATTGGAGTTACCTATCCCTGGCTTGTCTGCATCCTCGGTATAAACTTGTGGTAAGGTTACAAAAGCACCGCCATCCATGGGCCAATGTTTTATCAATGGCAAATCACTAATATGAATCTCTTCAAATAAAACAGGTTTTGAAAATGGATTTTTTCTTGGTAAAGCATGTAAGGCCGCTGGCAGTGCAGACAAAGTTTTCAAGGGACTTTTAATGGCTGCTGTTGGATCAATTTTAATATCAATTAATTGTTTAACACTAAGTAAAGTGTTCCTAAAAATAAACTGACTTCGCTCCAAGGTTCCAAAAATATTAGAAGCAGCTCGGAACTTACTACCCTTTACTTTTTCAAATAAAATGGCTGGACCTTTTTGGTCAAAAACACGTAAATGGATAGCCGCCATTTCCAAATTTGGATCTACTTCCTCCTTAATTCGCAACAACTGACCATTGCGCTCCAAATCCAATAAACAAGCCTCTAAATTAGAATACGCCATTTGGGTATATTTGAGATGCAAAAATAACTTAAATTCGCTCATGACTCGTTTAAGTGTGAACATAAATAAGATTGCCACCCTAAGAAATAGTCGTGGCGGCAACAATCCCCATTTAATTAAAGTGGCCCAGGATTGTGAGCGTTTTGGCGCAGAAGGCATCACCGTGCATCCGCGTCCCGATGAAAGGCATATACGTTATCAAGATGTTTATGATTTATCCAAAATAGTGACTACCGAGTTCAACATTGAGGGCAATCCAAAGGAAAAAAAATTCGTGGACCTGGTTTTAGCTACCAAACCGCATCAGGTAACCCTTGTGCCGGATGCTTTAAACCAACTTACCTCCGATCATGGTTGGGATACCCAAAAAGAACAAGCTTATTTAAAAGAGATCATAGCCATTTTTAAAAACGCAGGTATCCGCGTTTCTATTTTTGTAGATCCTGTCATTGAAATGATTGCGGCAGCTGCAAGTACAGGCACGGATCGTATTGAATTATACACGGAGTCTTATGCAAAATTATTTGCTGCAGGCAAAAAAGAAGAAGCCATTGCTCCTTATATATTAGCTGCCATGGAAGCCAACTTGCTTGGCATGGGCATTAATGCAGGACATGATTTAGACCGTCATAACCTAGCATACTTAATTGCAAATATCCCTTCCATTAACGAAGTAAGTATTGGTCATGCTTTAATTAGTGATGCGATATATTTAGGACTTGAAAATACCATTCAATTGTACAAACGTGCTTTAGAAGTAAAATAATTTTTGCAAGTATATAATCCAATTCTAAAAAATAAATTCAATATAGAAGATGATGAAAAAAATAGTAGCCATCCTATTAGTTGCCTTTACCTATAGCCTTCCGGCGTATTCGCAAACAAAATTTGGACCTACTCCAACAAAGGAGCAATTGGCATGGCATGATAAAGAATTTTATTTATTCATGCATTTTGGCCCCAATACTTTCACCGATTTGGAATGGGGACATGGCAGTGAGGATCCAAATGTGTTTAATCCCACGGCAATGGATTGTAACCAATGGG